>JAAFHO010000137.1 GCA_013297575.1 Chitinophagales bacterium | reverse complement strand
AATTGCCAACCAGCCTTTGCAATGGGGTTTACAGAGGTGCAATTAGATTTTTCTTTATCTTTCAAGCAAACGGCTGTAAGTTGAATAAAACCGTAATTAGGATCATTCGGACAAACGCCCCAATCTGCTACACTTGCATATCCATACACATATTCATAATGTGGACATCCACCAGATGCAATAGAGCATCCTGTACCTATTGTGCTTTTTAAGTTGGTTAAGCATTTAAAATACAATGAGCCGTTTGGAATATCTTTTATATAATCCCTGCCAATGGTTGTTTTTGCTGCTGCGGCAGTCCCTGTTACTGGTGATTTCAACTTAAAATAGAGGAATGGGTATTGTGTCTTTTCAAGCGGAGGGAGAGGAGTAGTTGAATACAACTGATTTCCTGTCACATATGTTGAATTCGCGCCAAAACCTGCTATATTAAACATTTCCATAGCGGATTTATTTTGTACATAGGCATAATCATGCGACTCATATGTGACTTCTATTTTTCCTCCAGAAGGTAACTCAACAGAAGTAAGATTCCAAGCAATAGCATAATTGGCCTGGGTAATACTATCTTGTATTACATAAGGATAATCATCATTCCCTGGGTTATCCGCTATAGCACATCCTGTTGAGTTTGTTTTAAATGACCGTTGGAAGCTACCCCAACGATTGTAGGCTAAATTATTATAGTCAAGCACACCTGCACCCAGAATTGTATTTCCATCATAGTTAAATTTATATGGGGAAAAACGACCTTTATTGGAGCGGCCATAAGTAAAATATACTTTTTTTAGGGTTAATTTACCACCTGTTCCTGATAGAGAATTGGGCAGCCCTTTGCACAATGAATAATCGTATTCAAAAGATACTTTTTTAATAGGCACTGCTCCTATTCCGTTAACAATGAAATCAGATTTGGAATATAAAACAATACTATCCAACTTGACCATCTTTTGTGCACCACTTACAGGGAGAGCATCTAGCTCCGCACCGTACCCATCATCTCTATTTGAATAGTAAAATTGTGCCACATACGTTTTACTATCAATAGAGTGCAAATGCCAAATTTCTTTTTCACCATAAACAACACTACCTTTATCGTCAAGTGGGTCTGATAATAATCCAGGCGTGTAATTTGCCCTATTCGCTATCCCATCTTGAACGGGTAATCGCCATTTATAGTTTCCGTGGATCATAGTATAATTGAACTTGGTATAAGATCCCAAATCGCCAGAACTTGGCCCATTTATACCATCCACATCCGAAAAATCAGGTGATAATACAGCACTCAACAAATAAGAGTGCGCGTAAGGAGGTGTTTCTTCCATACTATAAAAATTATCACGACCAGAATTATTTTTTACAGATCGTTCCAATCCAGTGTAAGTAACTAATCCAGACTTACAATCACCAACGTTTTTAACACTAAAATGATAATCCTGCTGCTTTCTATTATAGGCAGGTACACCATATATGTATCTCATACCATCTTCTCGCAA
Source organism: Chitinophagales bacterium (assembly GCA_013297575.1). Classification (GTDB taxonomy): domain Bacteria; phylum Bacteroidota; class Bacteroidia; order Chitinophagales; family Saprospiraceae; genus M3007. The sequence goes on along the minus strand of JAAFHO010000137.1, from coordinate 8,925 downwards.
TGTTGTGATCTCAGAAATATGCTTAGCCTTTCTACTGGTACTTACTCGGCTAGATATACTGGCTGGGTTAACAAAATCATTTAGAGGATAACTTTCAATAAACTTAGTCAACCCAAAGTTTGAAGCATCTTGAGCAGTCATATAAGAAATATTTTGATTTCTCTTTTCTCTTTGTGCTCTTGCAAGTGGAGCACTAACAGTTTTGATTTTTTGGTTATTACCAACCCTTAAAGACGAATTAACACTAACTTTAAATTTATCACTAGCATCCTTTTGTATTTTTGGATCAACTACTTCAAAGCCACCTATATTACTGAACAAAGCAGGATCACTTTCTACTGACATTTCGCCAGCAGGTTTAAAGTACGCTGGTTCGTATAAACTACCCGAAGTACCACCTTTGAAACCCAAATTAAGTGCAAGATTGTTGTCTGATGTCCATGCACCATTTTTTGCTTCAATACCTACACCGACAATGTCATAGCCAAATTTGGTTAAATTTCCACCCCCAAACTCTAACCCTACACTAGCCGACCCAGACTGCACCACCGATTGCTTATCGCTAAAGACTCCAATATCACTTCTCTTCAACATGTAACTTCCGCCAATACCTTGCCCTGTAACGTTGTATATATCTTGAGCGGCAACAGGGACGGCTAAATTAGGGGTGTTTTGGGTAAAAGGGCCATCTCTTTCTCTATTAAAATCTAATAAACTTACCCCTGGTTTTTGATTTTGTAGGTACAAAGTACCATATCCTCTTGACTTAAGTTTTTTAGTAGCAAGTTTTTGCTGTGAATAATACCCGGAAATACTGGTGCCAGGATCAAAGCCCCACAATGCCGCTTCTAGTGCACCACGTAAGGTAAAAGAAAAATTGGAAATGGGCATATCTGCACTTGGCAAAAAGGTGGGTCGAGCGAAAGAAAAAGAACTAGATCCAAGGCTAACAGAATTATTTCTGGTTTTTAATTGTTTTTTCGTTGTAGCGGAATTATCGGTTCCTTGAAAATTCATACTTGCACCTAATGTAGCGGCCATCATTCCTTGTTTAGAATTAAAAGCCAGTCCACCAGCCAAACTAAACTCTTTGTGCGCGCTACCACCATGCTTATTATTATCTTTTTCACTTACTGCTTTTTCCGCAAAACTCACCGAGGGCTTGACGGTAGCACTTGTGGTTGCTCCATTTTGGGAATTCAGGTTGATATTTAGATTCAAACCTAAACTTCCGTTTAATTTATCTTTTACCAAAGAACCCGCAAGCAAAGTTGAACTTACACTCAGACCAAACTCCAGACCTATACCTTTGTAGTTATTATAAAACATACCCGCTTGCAAACTAGGTTTCACTTTATCAAAGCCAAACGCTTCAAAGTCAGCACCAAAATTACCGCCATACGTACGATTTGGTTTAAGACTAAACTCTTTAGAGAGGTCTTCTCCATCAAAGTCATCGGGTATACCACGCATATTGCGATTGATAACACCAGGATTAATATTCCAACCCAGTCCAACACAGGTTGCTTCTTGATCCATCGTAGCGCCAGCATTATAGGATAGGTTTACAGGATACCCCCCAACATCAAGTAGTGGAATATTATAAGTAAACGAGCCGGAAGAAAGATCAACCATTTCGGAAGTACCAGCAGGTTCAAAGCTTTGTACTTCTGGCTGGCTTGGTCCCCCGGTCAATGCCATGGCTAATGGCGGGAAAAAACTTTGTATAATAATAATTGAGAGCAAAAAGTACGCTTTAGTGCGCTTGGAACTTGTCATCATAATTTTTATTAAATTTTGAGTTGAGGAATTTTAAGTATATTTTCTTTAGGGATGATGAATTTTATAATTTGAGGATCATCTTCAATTCTTGGATAAATTAAAACGACCCTATCTGATAAATAAGCTGTATCTACATTTGGAAAACCAAGCATGATACTCAAACTTGGCGTTGCCCCATAACTGCGTTCAAAATGATAGTTAGTACACATGCTTGTATCTCCATTCACCGCCAAGGCAATATCGCTTTGAAAATTAAAGGAAAGATAACTTAACCGTTCGTAGTAGTCAGTTTCGTTCTTCGCACCCTCCTTTAATACATCAGGCGAATTATCAGTGGCTTCTATTTTAAGCAAGTAATATTCAGCACCATCATACAGGGCAGATAAACTATCAAATTTTTGAGCAGTACTCAATAAACCCACCTCATTTAAAGTAAGTTCGTTTATCGGTTTATATCGTAAGGAATATTTAAAAAGCTTACCTTGTCCATGAAAAACAATACCATTTTCAGGTTTTCCTAGCCATCTCAAATAAGCTGATGGCCCAAGTGTTTTCTCTTTACAACTCATTAACCAAGACAGACAAACAATAACCATAAAAATACGTGTCATAAAATATAGCGATATTCTTACTGTGTTTTATAATATTGAAAGTACAAATAGTATGTATCTGTTTGATTGGTTACCAAAAGTTTATATTGATCGCCAGGAATAAAGCCCAATTTTTTAATATCAATAAAACAGTAGTTTTCACCAGTATTGATCTTGTAATCTTCCAATGCGATCCCTTTGTCTATAAGAGAAGGGTGAACATCTATCAAACTAGAAGTATTTAGAGACAGAATGCTAGTCTTGAAATTGCTTATTTCTTGATAAGGCTGGTTTAATATGAACCTCAGAGTGTCCCCTACTATATTAAATGGAATATTATCAGCATCATTAGTAAGAAAATAATATGTTGAATTAACAACTTTGGGGTCAATCGTTTCATCACATTTGGTTTTAAAACGCCATACCTCCGATGATTGTACTATGTCCACTCCCTTAAGTACATCTACATGCCATGCGTAATTCTTACAATCCCAAAGAGGAATCGAAGATATTGGATATTGAATAAAGGTAGAGCTGATATTATTTTCGGCGAGCAATGGCGTGTTTACACTAATGGCTTGAATCTCAGTTTGACCGTCATATAGTTCAGTAACTACAATTCGGTATGAAAACTCGGGCGAAATCTCATATGGAGTCCAACTAAAAATAGGGAATGGATCATCGACTACAGACTCATTAAATGGTGTCAACAAGAAAAAAGAAAGTCCATTGTCTATCTTAAACTCTATACAAACTTTTGCTTCTATTTGCTCCACAAGATCGATATATCTGTAACATACCTCGTAACAACCAATTGGGAAGTAACCATTTTGGTTGATTGCCTCACTGAGTGAGTTGTCTATAAATTTCCAATTATTATTGTACTGTGTAATTATTTCTGGCTCAATCTTTCCAGACTCCATTAGTTTTAAAAATGGAATGGATAAGAGTATGGCTGGCTGTAACAGACCGTCGCATTTATTTGAATAAGAAACGGTTATATCCAAAGAATGCTCCGATGCTGGATTGAAATTCATTACTGTTATATCAAAAAAATCTAATGTGTTTACTTTAACCGCACCACCAACAATGATTGGTGGTTGTATAATCAGATCTTGCGAAAAGAGAATTGCAGGAACTAAAAAAAATAAGGAAAATAATAATCTACAGTACAGATGTTGCATAATGAAAATTTGTTTTGAAATGATCGAAATCAAAGATAATGTCAAATCTTCCAATTAAAAAAACAGAACCCTGTAAACACAAGAGTTAGGTGGAATTAGCACTTAGTTAAATTAATTATTCTTTAAAATTAAATTCTAATTTAACATTTTTCAATAGCAATAAACCATTTTTTATTTTGGCACTTATTAATTATCAATATAATAATATTTTTGTTAAAAATTTGTTAAAAAATATCTACTGCTTAAAATTCACCATTTAAGTTGGTAAAAAAAACTCCCTTAATAATCGCTATTATCCAGACTTGATATCGCGGAAGATTCGATGGGAATACTCTTAATCACCAGACAACCAACATTACCACCGTACGCCCAAAGTAAGCCACCCATTGTTCTGTACATATTTTTGAGCAGTAGTAAATCGATTAATGTAGGCATGCCTTATATTGATGTCTAGTTGGAGCGTATGATTGATTCTGAAACTCCCTCTACAATATGCTCCCTTAAGTGTAAGGGAGTTTGTTTGCTGCATATATTGACCTCCAATGGTAAAGTTTAACCTTTTAAATAATTGTAGTATAGTACTTGATACATCGGTAGAGGTCAATGTGGACGATTCACTTTGAGATCTGCGAGGAGAAAATTGACCTGTAAATGAAAATATATAGCGTTTATTAATCCATTGATTGGAAAACTGAAACGAATGAATTTGATACAATGTAACAGAATCTGACAAATGAAGATTTTGGAAAATCCAACTGCCTTGAGTTACCACCTGCATCATTTTGCCTTTTGATTGCACCTGCACCGATGAAACCAAAATATTACCCTTCCTCGAAAATGACTGCGTTTCAGTAATAGCATCCCTTTGTTGTGAGTATGGACTGTAATCAATATTAATAATTATTGATTTTCTTGGTTTGATGGAAATCTGGCTACCCCATCCAGTTGTAATTGTTCTAAACAATTTAGCATATGCTGATGTTTGGTCATAATCACGCTTATAGTATGCCCCAATACTAGCCTTTTTTTTGAAAAAAGACTGTACAACTCTTATATCATAGCGATTTAGGTCTTGTAAAAGAAATGGCACACCAAAAGACTGATATCCGGGATCCACATGTTGTATAGATCCAGAAAATCGGGTAATCCCATTGGGTAGATTTACTTTAAATGCCCCTTGATAACTAATATCCAATGCCGATCCATAAAGAGATCTTCCTCTTAGATACCTTGCGACATTATTTTTATTTCCTGTTTTGTTTTCCGGTGCTAAAACATTAGGATTAAATAGGCTTTGGTTAATTTCACCCATTATTAGCACTATCTGACGTAGATCTTTATACTGGAATGACAGTCCTGTAACATAATTGTTGCTCCGTGGTTTAATCGATTCATTATTACTAGTAGGCTCAACATTACCGCTGCCATAATCAGAGCCACGAAGGTGATGAATGTAGAAATAATTTCCATCAGGTCGTCCAATACCAATCTGTAACCCCAACAAGTACTGTGCATAAGGTGATTGTTGTATGTACTGAAAATTAGTATCTAGGTTCATTCTACCTTGTTTTTGGCCACCAGTAATACCCACATGCAATTTTCGATTTGAAGTATAACCAATATTAGCTCCTCGTAGCCTTACACCACCCAACGTAAGTTTAGAAAAATACGGATAACAACTACCTATTTCAAGTTCATCAACGCCCATAATTAAATTTTGGAGACGATTGGTCTGTCCAAACATTTTCATACCTTCTCGTATATCATCATTGCTCTTGGCTATATCTCCAATATCTTGTTGGCGATCAATTGATTTAACTTTTTTATATAGATCGCTGTATTTTCGTATTTTCTTTTCCTTCAATTTTAGTTCGTAAAGTTGCTGCTCCATTTTTGAGTATGATTGCTCCAGGCGAAACAGGCTACTAAGTTTTTGTCGTAAGGAGTCCGGCACTTGTTTTTCTGGATTAGATAGGTCATCCATTGTAATTAGGCTATATTCTTCTTTTAATGCATCAAGTTCGCTAATTTGTTTTTTTAGTGCAGTGTTATTCAAAGTAGTTTCTAGCCCCTCTAATTGCTGCTGATTGCGTAATTCAGAATCCATATCCATTCCGTCCAGTTTTTCTTTCCATTTTTGGTATTCAGGATACTTTTTATCTCTAAGCATATTCCGATAAAAAGCTGCACGTTCTATATCTGTTGAGTCAAATAAATGCTCTGGTGACATTTTTTCATTTAACCATTTTAGTGCCTGCGCCTTCACGGCAGCCTTATCAAGGCTAATGCCGAGTTGATTAACAGGACTAAACCCATCACCGTTCTCTGTGGAGAATAACCCATTTACCTCTAAGGGTAAATGAAATATGGTAACATGCGATTGAAAATCAGTTCTTACCACACTACGAGGCAAATTAGTTTGGGCAGGAACAGGGTTGTTAAAACTATAGACGACCTTTGCTCTACCATCAGAAGCCCAGTGTGACTTGATTTTGGAGGGCTTATGTATCTGAAACGTCTGCTCTGAGCGTCCATTTGTGATTTCAGTTTTACAAATTGTGCTGACAATTTCCCTATTCTGATCCGCGTCCATCAAAGAAATCTGAACCCAATAGGAGCCATTGGGCAAGTTTTCTTCGTCTGGCAACCTATTTAGCAGCGTTTCCAAGGGCTGTAGGCTATGAATATCTATATTAACTATACCCGGGGCAAGTAGGAATATAATGCTCTTTGCTTTATATACCTCTCCTACATTTTTTTCGCGCACATTAGTCAACAAATAAACAGATTGTTCGGAAGTGTTCATTTGTTGAATCTGGACAGACCATATCTCAGGTAGTCCCCTAACCATCTCGTTAGACAAGCGTAGGGTTGTCTGTGCGTTTAGAGGGTCTAAAAAACATACTCCACTAAATACCCAAAAGCACATAAAAATATTCTTTATCATGTTTTATAAATTTAAAAATTATAAAATATTCATAATTTTAGGAAGATTAACCTAAAATCTTATTTTTTTCAGAAGGCATTAAATATAATTTATCTACTATTTGCACACTGATACTAAGGCGTGTCCCTTTTTCTTCTATTTCTGATTAAAGCATTACTAACGCAAATGCGAATATGATACTTCCTTCTAGCCTAATTTACATTTTTATATATTTGAAGCCTGTAATTTCAGAGTTACTAGAATAAGAGACTTCGGAATCTTTAATAAAGATGATGTGATCTTATTTTTGTATAGACTTGAATTAGAGATTTTGTTCCCAGCAATGCGCTTCTTGCAGCCATAATGTGGTAATTACTGCAAAAAAGGAAATAAAAGAGGTGCGAAAAGATCAATTCCGGCCTCAAAAATAAAGTCACATATTATCTAATATAGCAGACATCATGCTTCTCCTCTGTTTATACCAAATCAAGCCATAAGTCATAAAGATACAGCTTTTTTTATTTAATAGTATTTTCTATATCATTTTTTTGCCTACTTTTTACAAAAAACATCAAGCCTCAAAACCAACTCTGCCCAAAAGTAAGCAAATTATGATCGGGATCCAACAACGAAAACTCTTTCTGTCCCCACGGTTTAACTTCCAAATGTCCCGCTTTGGGCATATTTATTTTTTGATCTAAGGCAAATTGGTACCATTCGTCTATTGCATCTGTTCGGATATACACCTGCCCGTAATTCTCCAGCGGATCTAGTGCTGCAAATTCAAAAAAATGGATTTCAATACCCTCTTTTTCTACCATCAGGTAGCCATCGAAATCGGCACTCCCAATGTCCTCAAAATGTAATTGGTTCACATAAAAATCCCTCGTAATGGCTTTATTGCGCATGGGTAACTTCGGATGGATCGCTGTAAGCATAATTTGTTTTTGTGTATGGTGTTATTTCATTGCTTTTGACTGTAGCGTGTAGCAATTAGTCGAAGCGTAATTTATACCAACAAAGGTAAAAAAACAGGATAGATTTGGTCTAATTATTTTCAAAATCGTATTTGACAATACATCAATAACATTATTACCGATCTAAAAATGGGCTACGTCTTTTAGGAATGAGTTTAAGGAAAATACAAGTCAATTATCCAACCCAAAAAATCCCTCTACCTAATTCTCAAAAAAGTACGATCTTGCGCCTTTGAAAATAACAATATGGACAATAAAGTACAAATACTACAAGAGAAACTGGCGGCATCTAAGTTGGGCGGTGGCCAAACGCGTATTGATGCACAGCATAAAAAGCGAAAACTAACGGCGCGGGAACGCATCCATTTCTTGATGGACGAAAATTCGTTTGAAGAAATTGGCGCATTAGTCACGCACCGCTGCACCGATTTTGGGATGGAAGACCAAAAATTTATGGGCGATGGCGTTGTCACAGGTTATGGTACCATCAATGGCCGTTTGGTCTATGCTTTTGCACAAGATTTTACGGTTTTTGGCGGCTCGCTCTCCGAAACACACGCCGAAAAGATTTGTAAAGTGATGGATTTGGCTGTAAAAAATGGCGCGCCTTTGATTGGCCTCAACGATTCCGGTGGTGCGCGTATCCAAGAAGGCGTGAACTCCCTCGGCGGTTATGCGGATATTTTTTACCGTAACGTACTGGCTTCTGGGGTAGTGCCGCAAATATCGGCCATCATGGGCCCTTGCGCAGGTGGTGCAGTGTATAGCCCCGCCATGACGGATTTTATTATCATGGTAGAGCAGAGTTCGTATATGTTTGTCACTGGTCCAAATGTGGTAAAAACCGTTACTAATGAAGAAGTCAGCAGCGAAGACTTGGGAGGCGCTAGTGCACACAGTACCAAATCGGGCGTAACGCACCTAACAGCAGCCAACGACATCGACTGTATCAATAAAGTGAAGCAATTATTGAGTTATTTTCCTCAAAATTGTAATACGCCGCCCCCTACCCTACCTTATACACTCAAAGACGAATTCAGGCCTGTATTGGATAATATTGTCCCTGAAAATCCATTGCAGCCTTATGATATGAAGGAGGTAATTGCTGGAATTACGGATACGGATTCTTTTTTTGAAATTCAGAAAGATTACGCGGAGAATATTATTTGCGGTTTTGCGCGTTTGGCTGGTCGCAGTATTGGTATTATTGCCAACCAACCGATCAGTTTGGCGGGTGTATTGGATGTCAATTCTTCTAAAAAATCGGCGCGTTTTGTCCAGTTTTGCGATTGTTTTAATATTCCAATGCTGGTTTTGGTGGATGTACCCGGTTTTTTACCCGGTACCGATCAAGAATGGAACGGCATTATTACCAATGGCGCTAAACTACTGTTTGCTTTTTCGGAAGCAACCGTCCCGCGTGTTACGCTCATCACGCGCAAGGCTTATGGCGGCGCGTACGATGT
>JAAFHO010000139.1 GCA_013297575.1 Chitinophagales bacterium | reverse complement strand
TCGTTTTTTTAATAAAATGTTAATAATCAATGTTTTAATTTTGTAAAAAATGCAAAATTTAATTAGTGGTAAATTCGTATATTTTGCTTTTTTTTAGGCTCTTGAAAATCGGAAAGGCTAAAAATGGATTTGTTGGCTTTTTTATTTGAGGTATATACTGGCTGGTTTAGGTGATGGCATTAAAAAAATAGCCGCTACAATCTCTTCAAAGATTACGGCGGCTATTAATTAAATAGGTGTAAAAGATTAAACCTTACAACACGATCACTTTCATTACTTAGGAAGAAATTGATCATATAGAACGATTTGTGCGTAACATAATTTAATCTTCCAAACTTCATTTTTTGTAGTATTTTTGTCCCATCAATAATTACATTTTTTCATATTGTATTTAATCATGTACAAAGCATTTTCTTCAATCCTTTTATACATCGTTTTTTCCTGTCCAATATGGGCGCAAAACAACTGTGCCTCCACCTGCATGGGCAATTTGGGTGAAAATATTTTTGTCAACGGCGATTTTGGGACAGGAGTACCCAATGTACTTGCCACAAATCCCAATATCGCACCTGGGTACAATTACGTTGTCAATGTTCCTCCAGGCGATGGTAGCTATGTCATTACCAACAATACTACACCTTGGGGATCTTGGGCCATCAGCAACTGGATCAATATAAAGGACAATAGCAACAACCCAAACGGCTACATGATGGTGGTCAATGCTGCATATACACCCAGTTTATTTTACGAGCAAAAAGTGGATGTTTGTGCCAATACCCTCTATGAAATGTCGGTTGATGTTATTTCTCTAATAGAACAATCTGTAGCAGGTAATAGCATCAGATCCAATGTGGCTTTCCTTATCGATGGGGTGGACGTGTGTGCTTCCGGCGATATACCTCACGATGGAGTATGGCATACTTATCGCTTTTCTTTTACATCCAGCCCAACCACTACATCTGTAAAACTGGCTTTTAGGAACAATGCACCTGGCGGCTATGGCAATGATTTGGCCATTGATAATATTTCGTTTCGTGCCTGCGGGCCTTTGCTAGACATCAGGGACACTTCGTGGTTTTGTGCAGGTACGCCGCTGAAAATATCTGCAAATATTCAAAATTCACCTTACAATACCCCTGCATACCAATGGCAAACCAGCCAAGATGGTGGCCTCACCTGGAATGATATTGCGAATGCCAATGCTGTTAATTTGACTATAAACGCCCCACAGCAAGGTGATTTGTACCGATTATTGTCGGCCAATAGTACGGTCAATCTTGATTTGCCTTATTGCCGTTCATTATCTACACCAACAAGGGCATATTTGGAGGATTTGTCGCAATATGCGATTGGGGGTACCGATACCATTGTGTGCAATGGCGCACCGGGCATCTTGGTGGCAGGCAAATTTATGGATTATGCCTGGTCCACGGGTGAAAATACAGCGCAAATAGCCGCACCCACGCCCGGATGGTATGCTGTGACCGTTACCACAAAAGAAAATTGTACGGCCAGTGATAGTCTTTTGGTCTATCGCGTGGATTTGTTCGCCACCACCGATGTTACGCCTCCAATTTGCTATGGCGATAGCACCGGTACTGCATCCATTGTCTATTTGCAAGGTGGAACTGGAGGACTGGTGTATGCTTTAGATGCTGGCCTTTTTGGCGATATATCTGATTTTGAGGGGATTGCAGCAGGTACTCATATCGCCCAAGTGAAAGACTCCTTGGGGTGTACCGTAAAAATGCCTTTTACCTTGTTAAACCCGCCTCCGCTCACTATTGATATTGGCTCGAATAGGAAAATATTGGCGTGTGATACCATTGCATTTCAAGCAGTATCTAATAAATCTACGTTGATCTATAGTTGGCAACCAGCGTCCCTGTTGAGTTGCGATAATTGCCCCAATCCTACCATGATGCCTATGCGCGATACGAGCGTTAGTATATTGATTGTAGATGAACTAGGCTGCTACACCTCCGATACCATTTTGGTGGATGTATCGCCCCGTTTGGATGTACCCAATGTATTTGCGCCTGATAGCTATGGAACAAATGCATTTTTTACCCTTTTTACGAGTAAAAGTGCTGTTTTAGTGCGAAAATTGGCTGTTTATGACCGATGGGGAAGTCTTGTTTTCTTACGCGAAAATATATTGCCGGGTAGTAATAACCTGCGTTGGGACGGTACTACGGCAGCCGATAAGCAGGCACCAGAGGGCGTTTATATCTGGATGGCAGAGGTGCTGTTTACCGATAATGTATCGAGTGTAATCAAAGGAGATATTACGTTGATTCGTTAGGCTTTACGCTCATTCGCTACGCCGCAGCCCGAACAATAGGGCAAATGAGCAAAGTGTTTTTCACCACATTGCGCGCAGTTTTTGTAGAGTTCAAAACCGCATTGACGGCAAAAATTAGACACAATAAAACCAGCATCGTTGGGTGTTTGTTTGGCCAATGTCCAGTTTTTGAACATAAAATCCTTACCGCAAGAAGGACAAATATGTTGCTCATAAGCCTTAAAAGCAATATCAGAGCCTACTTTTTGAGCGCGTTCTTCTGTTGATTTTTGCAACTCGACTTTCCTTTGCTCCAAGTAAGTCCGTATCTTATTTATAGCGTAATAACCACCCAATAACGACATCAATATACCTACTGTGGAGCGTACATATCCACCATAAGAAGGTAAATAGGGCACAAGCCCAATAAAAAAGGCGTACAACGAAAACAAGGTAAAACCAAAGAAAAGTGGCCAGTACTTATGGTTTCTAAACTTGAGATAAAAATAGATTCCCAGCAGTAAAATTGGCAGAATAAACAACAAGCGAATCAGAAAAACCTTGAGGTCGTAGGATTGTACTTCGGCATTGAATAGACGGGTAGTTTGCTCGTTTTCAATATAAATTTGATCGTTAATGGCCGTCATTTTCGCATTCCAAATACTGATGGTATCTTGTATTTTGAAGGCTTCTTTGTTCCAATTCTGGCGTATATTAAAATAATTGTCCAAGGCTTCTGTCCGATCAATTACGGCCTTGTCTTTTGACGGATCGTCGAGTACAGCCCTTGTTAGCAGCCAATTATCAAAAGAGGCTTTGGCATCTTGGTAGTTTTTTTCTGCCAAATCTACATTTTTTTGTAATTGTGCAGCCTTGCTTTCGTATCGCTCTATCTCAAATCCAATACTTTTTTGGATGGCAGCAAGTGAGTCGGTGACCGCTTTGTTGCCTAGGTTTGCTTGATTGGGATAAGTTGCCGATTGACCGAGATCGCTTAATATGCGATTGGTCAGTAAAATCAAGAATAAGCAAAGTATGACTGAAATGAGATAATAGACATACTTTATGGTGGTGTCAATCTTTTTGTCGTTTCTAAATTCCATTCGGCAAAGATACTTAATTTATGCATATTCCTTAAATACGGTCTTTTAGGGCTTTGAAAAGTTAAAGTTTTCACCAAAAATGTAGCATTTTTTCTGATAAATTTGAATTTTTAAAATTTCAAGTTATTGATAATCAATTATTTGTAAAAAAAATTATCTGCCTTAACAATTATTATCCAATATGCGAAATAAAAAATTGTTTGTTATATTTAATTAGCGCATCGTACATTTGTGCTTTATTTATTTTCTCCTTCTCTTTTTACCGATTACCATAAATTTATTTTTCTTAACCCTATGTTCTGCTCAACACAGAATGTTGCAATTTATTTGTGCCAAAGTACTTAACTTTTAATCATTTTTTTAATCGCATATTGTATTTACGCTGGAGGTATAAACATCGTTAGGCTTCTGAACAAAGCTGCTCCCTGCTCCACATCGTGTATAGTTTAGAGATAGACTAACTAGTATGCTGCTATTTTTGCATCAGTAATTTAACCTTTAAAATTTAACGTTTGTCATTTAAAATTTTTAAATTCGGGCAATGCTAAATTTTTAATGTTTTGTAATAACTGTTAAAGTAGTTGTGATATAGTCTCTACCATGATACCAAAGTGTAAATCCTGTATGTGTTAATCTGCCTAAATTATGACATCGAACCAAAATTTTTTTACATGGGTACTCGTATCTATGTCAATCACATTACCTTGCATTCATCATGCTCAAGTACCTGCTGTAACGTATGATCAGTCGCCAAAACAGGTATCAATCACACAGGATACAACACCGTCCTTACACAGAACACAGGTTTCCGAAAGCACCTGTTTGGCAAATAAAAACTTCGGTAAAAACTTATCACTTGCGGATATTACCACGATCAACAACAATTATAACAAACCAAGCCCATTTACATTTGGGACAATGATTGGTGTCAATGATGGAGGACTGGTCTTCAGGTCGTTTCAAGGTGTAATGAATAATCAAATTACGCAATTGACTACACAATTCAGGAATTTTCATACTATGGATGAGGATTTTGATAATTCCCTTTCCTATTATGCACAAAATGTAAAACCTAAGGATACTTATCCCGAAGGCACACCTGCCAATATGGTGTTCAACAAAACCTTGTACAATATTTACAAAAACAAGCATGGTTTTACCAATATTACTGCTGCAACTGAATTATTACAGTACAGTCCGCAGTCGTGGAAAGAGAAGATATATTTGGAAAATGATTGGTCTGCGTCGGGGCCAGCAGGAATAAGGGCCTCGTTTGAAAACTATACCAAAAAATTTATTGACGAAATGGCACCTCCTAACGGTGCTAGTAATCAATTATTAGTCTCCTCGTTTCAAGTAGGTAATGAGTTGTGGGATTATCCAGTAAAATCTGACTACCACGATTTACTGATCGGTGCAAGAAACGCATTTATCAGTAAATACGGCCCTAAGTCGGCAGGAGGCTGGAAAATGAAACTGGCCATTAGTGCTTTTCAGGCATTTAGAGAAAATACTTGCACCTCCAACCTTCGGAATTTTTCAAATTGTGGTGGCTCGCTTGAACGACATGATTTTATTGGAGATTACCTCGATCTTGAAAATTGTGACGTACTAAAAGACCTAGATGCCATTGATTGCCATCCGTATAGCTTTATTCCGGGTACTTTGACTTGGACTTATCCCGAAAACCCCAATTCGGAGGGTTTACAAATCCGCAATTTGGCAGGTTGGAGAGATGCCAATAAAAACACGGCGACGGGAGCACTCACCAATACCAATTTGTGGTCAACCGAATATGGATACGACAGCAATCCGGTGACGGGTGTAGGCGAAAAAACCCAATCTGCTTATCTCATTCGAGGCTTAATGATGCACAGTAGGTACCATTTTGAAAAAGTGTTTTTTTATAATGCTTTTGATGTATCGCGGCCTACTGATACCTATTATAATAGTTTATACAACAGTTCTGGTTTTTGGAAATTGGGTACCCACCCACTGAATAGTGCGTGGTCGTCGCCATTTGTCACTCATGGTGCTACCGCCAAACCTTCTTGGTATGGTATGCTCGACCTTAAAACGCGTTTTGGTAACCATGTTTTTTATAAAGCATTGGTGGAAGATGGCGATGTGTATGCTTATCTCCTTGCAAATGCAGATGGTACCAACCCCTGTATTGTATTTTGGTCACCCAAAGCAACAGATGATGCAAATATCAACCATAACATCGCTATTAATAAAGTATTAGATTGGGCGGGCGCATTACCCGGTAACTATAAAATAGCGACAGGAAACGCACAGGTATTTGCAGCCAATACGGCACCGGGCGAACTATTTGCAGCAGCCACAGGCAATTTGTGCGGTACTGCCACGCTCACCTCAGCCCGCAGAAATCCGGCATTTATTCATTTGGTATCTTGTGCTATTGGTTGTACCAATATCAATGATGTAGGTATCGTAGTTGCGCCCAGTCCAAGCAGCGGTAATAGTCCATTTAGTCCCAGCGCCATCGCCAACGATACTTATGCCAGTGGCGGTACCGATGGGTATATTATTTATCAATGGCAAAAATCCACTAATAATATTGATTTTATCGATATTGCAGAAGCCACTTACCCCAATTATACGCCACCAAGTATTACCCAGACCACCTATTACAGGCGCGGTGCCAAACGGTCATCTTGCAACGATTATTTATACACCCCTTCTATCGCGCTCAGCGTTACGGTAATAAACACTGCTTGCCCACTTACCTTTACGTTTAAACGTAAAGCGCACCAAAATCAAGGGTGTAGCGCGGCAGATTATTTTTATGAAGTGGAGGTAAGTAATGTAACGACCAATGAACAAATACTAATAGAGGGTTTGCCCACAAATGGTATTAATATAGGTATGTCGAGCCTGAATGATATACCCTTTAATAATCCCTCTTTTAATACCAACGTGCAATATGTTAACGCAAATACTTATCGGTGGCCAATAAAGGTTAGTAATGGTAGCACCCAAAAACTAAAACTGTATTTCTGTTGGGCCAATTATCCAGCACAGATCGCTTCTACTACTGCCACCTATTTGTGTTCTGGTTTGAAAATACCTTGTATTAATTCCAATATTGTAGATCCGGGCGGCGATGAACGAAATACGGAAGATATGCCTGTCGCACAGGAATCTTTCCAATTTCTAATACACCCCAACCCGGGTAATAGTGGATTTATGATGACCTACTCGGGGGCATCATCACAACAAGCAATCGTAAGTGTTTATAATACAACCGGGCAATTGATGGCCAATCAACGTTTTTCAGCGGTGGAAGACCAACAGCAATGGCCGATAGATACCCAAGATTGGCCGCAAGGCATTTATTTTGTTCACCTGCAAACAAGCAGCGGGACAAAGCACCAGATTTGGAAAAAATATTAGAGCATAGCGCAGTACATTTGCCATATTATGCCTTCAATATTTGGTCATGTCATTGCCGCAAGTTTTTTTACCAAAGTATTTCAATTGGTAAACCGCCGCAAAAACCTGCTCTTTTGGGCAGGTTTTTGCGCATTTTTCCCCGATTTTGATGTAATCGGGTTTCAATTTGGCATACCTTACCAGAGCCAATGGGGACATAGGGGCTTTACGCATTCCCTGTTTTTTTGTGCTGTTTTTGGTCTAGTCATCGCTTGGTGTATCGGTCGTACATCACCAGATTTTAAAAAAATTGCGGCCTTGTTGGTGCTTTCAACGGTTTCACATCCATTGTTAGATATGCTCACGAATGGCGGAAGAGGATGTGCATTTTGGTGGCCTTTGAGTCCTGCCAGAATATTCTTCCCCTTCCGTCCCATTCAAGTATCGCCCCTTGGCATCGCCGATTTTTTTAGTCCTTGGGGTATGCGGGTTTTATTATCCGAATTGATGTGGATCGGGCTGCCCTGTTTGCTGCTGTGGATCGGCGTAAAAGCGATTCGAATGTTGTACGCCGATAGCAAAAGTTAAAGGTCGAATACGGCACTTTCTGCAACCGCACTCCATTCGAGCAGGTCTTTTTTTACACTGTCCAATTTAGCCGTTATGGTACCAATAGCAATTTTCCCCAAAGGCAACCTAAGCGGCGGATGCTCCAATTCAGCGATCTTTATAATGGCTAAGGCTGCTTTTGCAGGGTCGCCTTCTTGTTTTCCATCCACTAGTTTCATACGCGCACGAAACGCACCTGCTGTAGCATCATAATCATCAATTCGATTTTGGGCTTCTTTAAAGGCCGTGTTCGCAAAACCCGTTCTGAATGGCCCCGGTTCTACCATCGTGACTTTGATACCTAAAGTAGCCACTTCGGCTGCCAATGCTTCGCTAAAACCCTCCAAAGCAAATTTACTAGCATTATAAATCCCAAAACCTGGGAAAGCCTTAACGCCACCGTGCGATGAAATCTGGATAATATGGCCGTGTTGCTGTTGCCGAAATATGGGCAATGCAGCCTGCGTTACTTGCAGTGTACCAAAGAAATTGGCTTCAAAAACCATTCGTACTTCATCGTCGCTGGTCTCTTCCACAGCACCTGCAAAACCAAATCCTGCATTATTGACCAAAATATCCAATCGGCCAAACCGAGATTTGATCGTTTGAAAGGCTTTTTGGATCTCTTGTGGATGCGTAATGTCCAATTTCAGGGCAAACGCCTCCTCCTTGTACTGGTTATTAAAAACATCGGCTTGGGTTTGATGGCGGAAAGTACCGATCACAAAATCGCCTTTTTCAATAACAGATTGGGCAAGTGCTTTGCCCAATCCGCTTGAAATACCTGTGATAAACCAAATTTTCTGTTGCATTAGTTTACTGTTTAAGGAGTTCAATATTACATTTTATTTTCACCATTTCACCTACTGCAAGCCCCCCCAAATCTAGCGCATTATTCCAAGTGATACCCCAATCTTTTCGGTTGATTTTACCCTCGACGAAAAAACCTGCTTTGGTATTCCCAAATGGATCTTTAGGTACAATTCCGCCAAATTCCACATCAAGTGAAATACTTTTGGTGATACCTACCATCGTCAATTCACCATGCATTTTATATTGGCTAGGTGCTACTACTTCGAGGGAGGTGCTTTTGAAGTGGATTATAGGGTACTGTTCGGTATTAAAAAAATCTGCGGACCTCAAATGCCCGTCCCTCGCGGCTTCTTGGGTGTCAACACTATTGGCATCCACCGTAAAATCGACTTGTACATCAGAAAAATCCTCTTTTTCTGTTATTATTGTACCATCGTATTTATGAAAAAAGCCCTCGGTTTCAGATATTCCAAAGTGCCTTACACTGAACCCGATTTTGCAGTGGGATGGTTCAAAAACCCATTTTGCTATTTGTTGCATTGTTTAAAAAATTGAATTAATGTGTATCAAAATTGACAATGCAAAGGTGGGGATGGGGTAGTCCGTCGCGTTATGACTAAAACTACAAGTTTCGGTATTATTCGGACATTGATTTTTTAAACCCCATTGGTGATATTTGGGTTTCTGATTTGAATACCTTAGCAAAATAAGATAGATCAAAATAACCTAAGGCAGCAGCAATCTCAGAAACACTATAATCAGTAAACAATAAAAGGCGTTTGGCCTCTAAAATACTTCTGGCTCGGATCAATTCAGTGGTTGTTTTTCCAGTTACATGTTTGGCCACCAGATTGAGGTGGTGCTGGGTAACATTCAGTTGTTGCGCATAATCACTTGCTGTAAGTTGATTTTTAAAATGCGTATCAATCAGGTTTTTTAGTTTTTTGTACAAAATAACATAGTTTTTGGAGATTTTTCCCTTTTTTTCTTGGTCAACACCACGTTGGATTTGTGCCAATAAGATATGCAGCAAAGATTGAATAATACTTTGTGCGCTATCACTCCGTTTCTTTTCTGTGATAATCAACTCGATGGTTTGCCTAATTTCCTTATACGTTGCAGCATCGGGTTTTAGGAATGGTTGGGTATAAAAATTGTCCAAAAAAGTAATTTCAAACAGTTTTTCTTTGTCTTGATGTTGGAGCAAAAAGAAATCCTCTGTAAAAAACACACTTCCACCTTTCAGCGGTTGCCACTCCACAAAATGGTGTAATTGATTGGGAGAAATAAAAAAGAAGGTATTGGGTTCGATGTTATATTCTTGATAATCAATTATTTGTGTGCTATAACCTTCATCAAACCACAATATTTCATAAAAAGTATGCTTATGCGGATCCTCAATGTCCAACTCTTCCATTTCCTCAAATCTAGTAACCTCAAAAGCAGTGGGGTTACCCGGTTCATTGATAAAATGCCCAATTGAATAATATGGAAATATCTCTTTCATGGGGCAAATTTCGGTATTATTCGGAATATGGAGTGCTTTTTGTTTTATCGCTTTGAATCAATTACAAGTACAAATCGCGTCAGTTAACGCCGTTGCAGCAATGGTGATATTCCCTGAAATACCTGTAGGAATACAAATTGGCACTAAGGCAAGGTTAGTACTACTGATGAAAGAGCCTGTACCAACAGTATTTCCATTTGCAATAATATTATAACTCAAGTTGAATGGCGGTGTTCCCGTAAACTGAGCGGGCAAATTGATACAGGGGCTTTGGGCACAGATAGGGGGAAGCGGACTAAAAACAACACTCGGCAAGGGCAACCAACGCAAAGGAATAGCATTGGACAAATCTAAGCAAGGGTCATTCAAATCCACTTGACCTCCCGGAAGGCCATTGCCAGCCAACGCAAAGGCGTAATAGGTTTGATTCACTTGATACAAATTTGGCTGAAAACTAAACTGCACACTTGCTTGTCGCACCACAATACTACCTGTCAAATTATTTGGGTTAGTTGCCACCGCAAATTGAAGTACATCATTAGCATCGAGTTGAGCGTTGTTCTCAAATGGTAAAGTAATGACTTGGTTGGCACAAACTTCTATCAGCCCTGGAGTGATGCTTCCCGCATCCGTGATACAGCATGGACCAGTGAAATTATAATCGAAAGGAACCGCGAAATCAGAAAAACCCGCTATATCGTTA
>JAAFHO010000136.1 GCA_013297575.1 Chitinophagales bacterium | reverse complement strand
TTTGTACGCTGCACAAAATACACCTCCGGCCAATACCGATAACACAGCACCATGCGCTCCGCTTAACCTCACAGGTAGCGTGCTATTTACCAATGTTACCTTGTCTTGGTTGCCTGCTACTGATAATGTGGGCGTATTTGAATACAATGTTTATCAAGATGGTGTGCAAATTGCAAGTACCGTTTCCACGACGAGTTTTATTGCTAATTTAACGCCTTTGACCAATTTTGTTTTTGGAGTATCCGCAGTGGATCTGGCTGGCAATGAATCACTTATCACTACACTCAATGTAAAATCGGGTGAAGACGAAACACCAGATATTACACCACCAACAGTTCCGGGTAACCTATCAGGAACGGCGGCATCTAATTCCGTATTGCTTTCTTGGGATCCTTCTACCGACGACCGTGAGGTAATGGGCTATGTTATTCTGGTAGATGGTGTGGTGTTTGATACCGTTTCGGCACTTACTTATTCCGTGTTTATTGGCGGATTGGAGACCCAAACGCCCTATACATTTGAGGTGTATGCTTTTGACAAAGCGGGTAATCATTCAGCCAACGCTGAACTCACCTTGAGTACCACTGCACCAATTGATACTGGCGAACCTGGTTTGGTAGCACACTATCCATTTGATGGTAATGCCAATGACGCAACGCCTTATAATAACCACGGCATCATTGGAGGAAATCCTGTTTTTGAAGCCGCAACGCACCCGAATGGCGGTGGGCAAAACATCAAATTTGATGGACAAGATTCAATCGTAGTACCCAATGCCGTACAAATGATTTCGGATTACACCACAGTTACGTTTTGGTTACGTGTAGACGAGTTCAATATTCAAGATGCAGAGGCGTATGTGCTTGATTTTGGACACTGGGACCAACGTTGGAAAATTTCGTTGCCACAACACTTGAAAATCGTTTGGACAACCAACAGCAATAATGTGCAATTCCCCAATTTCATCTCCGATATGGACAGCGGCGATGGCAATGAATTGGTAAAAGGATTTTGGTGGTATGTCACCATGACCCACGATGGCACCGATGATAAAGTATATGTCAATGGACAATTGGTAAAAACCAAACCTGCTTTGGGTAAATTAAATACTACGGCACGCCCAATGGGTATTGGTGGCAATCCAATAGAAGGTGGACAGTATTTTCACGGCGGAATGGACAACTTAAAAATTTATAATAAAGCATTATCCGCACAAGAAATTGATCGTTTGTACCAAACAGGCACATCTGGATCTAATGAATTGACTGGCAATGATTTACGTGGTGTTATCCTTGGTGTTTCGCCTAATCCTACAACGGATGTATTGACCATCAAACACACCTTCCTCAACAATCAACCCTTACTGATTCGGGTATTTGATATACAAGGCAGGCAGGTTGATTTGGCGCGTTTCGACAATAATGAAATACCGAGTGGTGGCATTACTTTGAAAGTTGGAGACTACCCACAAGGTACTTATTCGCTGAATTTTATTTATGGCGGGAAAAATCTTGGGGCTGTTTTATTCACTAAAGAGTAAGGCATAAAGAAGTACAGTAATTATAATGTGAACGGTGTGGTAGGGCTATATAACAATGCCCTATTGCATCGTTTTTAATTATTTATTTTACCAATACAACGAATAAAAAACTATATTAAAACATTGATTTTTAGATAGTTATGTAAAATATACTCAAAGTCTATAATGCCATCAACTAAACGATATACCAACCACGGAGTGGTTAAACGTGAATAGCCCCAAATGCAATTTGGGGTTCGATGTGTAAGTGTATGTTTAATAACCCTGAAAGGGTTGAACGTAATCAAACACCCACAATACGTTGACGTTCAACTGCTAAGCAGTTGTTAAAATATTACCGCATTCCGAAACCCCGAATTTCATTCAGGGCTATTCACGTTTAACCACTCCGTGGTTGCTATATCGCTAATTTTTCAGCATTTGACTCAAAAAACGCCAATACTTCATTAAAAATCAACAAGTTATTTATACAAATACAAAATATATTAAAAATGCGCTTTGCACAAAACCCCATCATTTCGACCAAAGATATAGTGCCAAGCCAACCAGGATTTGTGGTAGCATGTGTATTGAACCCTGGTGTTTTTCGGTTTGAAGAAAAGACCTGGCTTTTATTACGTGTGGCGGAGCGGCCAGTTCAAAAAGAGGGATTTATTTCCTTCCCTATTTTGCAACAAGACGGCACATTGACGATCCTTGAATTTGCGCTAGATGATCCCGATCTCGACCTCACCGATGCTCGAATGGTGGGTTACAAAAATAAAACGTACCTTTCCACTATATCCCACCTTCGGTTGGTATGTAGCGATGACGGGATTCACTTTTATGAACCATCTGACTTTCCCACCAAGATTTTTGGATTGGCGCCATTAGAGACTTTCGGCATCGAGGATTGCAGGGTGAGCCAATTGGGCGACACCTATTATTTGACCTATACCCAGGTGTCCGAAAATGGCGTAGGCGTAGGGCTGATGCTCACCAAGGATTGGCAGCATTTTGAGCGCAAAGGGATGATTATTCCACCACACAACAAGGATTGCGCTTTGTTTGAATCCAAGATCGATGGCAAATATTTTTGCTTTCATCGCCCATCGGGGATTGCTTTGGGGGGGAATTTTATCTGGATTGCCTCCTCTCCCGATCTCTTGCATTGGGGCAATCACCAATGTATCCTGCGCACGCGGGAAGGCTGGTGGGATAGTGCGCGCGTAGGCGCAGGCGCAGCACCGATCAAAACGGCGGAAGGATGGTTGGAGATTTACCACGGTGCCGACTACCAAAACAGGTATTGCCTAGGGGCAATATTACTTGATTTGAACGACCCCTCTAAGGTATTGGCCCGCTCGCACTATCCGCTATTTGAGCCTACTGCTGATTACGAACAAACCGGATTCTTTGGCAATGTGGTATTTACAAACGGACATTTAGTCTATGGCGATGTCATTACGATGTACTACGGTGCCTCAGATGAAGTGATTTGTGGGGCTACATTATCGATTCAAGCCATTTTAGCGCATTTGTTAGCGCCTCAAGTATAAAACAAACAACTTTCATTCCTTAAAGACTTCACCTTTACCCACCACCACTATGCTTAAAAAAATAACGAAAGAATTCCAATTTTTTGCCGCGCACCCGCTTGGCATGCGCACACTACTATTGACGAACCTAATTTATGGATTGGTCATGCCCATTATAGAACTTTTTATCGGCGCCTATATCATGCGCAATTCAGATGATATTAGTTTGGTGGTCATTTTTCAATTAGCGGTTTATACAGGTATTCCACTCACTTTTGCGATCAATGGTTGGTTACTGAACTATTTCCCCATTGCTCGCCTGTATTCATTTGGTATGTTGTTGAGCGGCGTTTCTATGTTTTCAATGATGACTTTGAATAATTTGGATACCATGGGCGTGTTTATTGCAGGTTTAATTATGGGTTTGTCGTATGGTTTTTTCTGGTCGAACCGCGATTTTCTCGCCTTAAACACCACCAAAGACGAAAACAGGAACTATTACTATGGCGTGGAAACCTTTTTTTATACCACCACCGGTATTGTGGTACCCTTGGCCGCAGGTGCTTTTATCGCAGCCGTGGAGTTGAATGGTTGGTTTGGCGGCAATGTAAATGTGGCGTATTATATCCTCACTGCTGCCGTTTTTTCAATGTCATTATTTGCCTCGGTTTTGGTGCATCGGGGTAATTTTCAGAACCCTAAGCGTTCCCCTTTTGTATTTTTCAAATTCGATGCTTTATGGAACAAAATGCTCGGACTAGCGGCACTAAAAGGCGTTGCACAAGGCTATATCGTAACTGCACCTACCATGCTGATCCTCACCCATATTGGCAAAGAAGGCTCATTAGGCTTGATACAAGGCTTGGCCGCAGTAGTTTCGGCGGTGTTGTTGTACGTTTTGGGTAGGG
Source organism: Chitinophagales bacterium (assembly GCA_013297575.1). Lineage (GTDB taxonomy): Bacteria > Bacteroidota > Bacteroidia > Chitinophagales > Saprospiraceae > M3007. Next base: position 6,491 of record JAAFHO010000136.1, on the reverse strand, counting down.
TAACTACACCGAAGCACCGTTTGATGATTTATGGCATTGGCTGTGCTTTATTTGTATTGGGTGCGTTGTTGAATGCAGGTCTTTATTCCAGTTTAGGGGTTATTTTATTTGTACTTTGTTTGTTATTTGCACGTCCTTTGCTCGATATTGCTTATTTCCCGATTCAATTAAAAGTGATAGATATTGTATCAAAAAAGGAAAATCGCAACGAATTTGCTTATATTTTTAACCACGAATTGGGGCTTTATTTGGGTCGCTTGCTGGGTTGCGGGTTGTTTATTGTGCTGGCGCGGTACGTGAGTGAATACGCAGCACTTCGGTACGCGTTACTCGTGATTGCGGTGGTGCATTTTATGGGCTGGTTTGCCATGCGAAATGTGGTGCAGGATGTAAGTATGAATCAACCTCGGGCAGAGGTCAAACATTTGTAGAGCAGCCTTTTCAGTCAAAAAAGGGCTAAAAGAGATGTAAGCAGATCTAATTACTTGAATTAAAACCTCATTTTAAAGAAACGCCTTAAAACCTATGTAAGTACACTGTAAAATAAGTTTTTTTATCCATTTTGTGTACTTTTCTACCACAAAAGTACACAAAGCGTAGAGTGATCGCTTCGCTCTTTTTTGAGTTCACAAAGCGTAGAGTGATCGCTTTTCCTACCACAGAATAGCGTACGAGTGCACAAAGAACACAAAGCGTTGTGCCCTAAAGTGTACGAAACGCTTTGTGTTCTAAAAAAACAAGCGAAGCGCCTACTCTACGTCTTTGTGCACTTTGTGCGCTTTTGTGGTGGAAAAAGTGGACGCTACGTTGTGGCGGAAAACATACTACGTGTATAAAAAAAACGTAAATACTTATTTTACAGTCTAGTAAACACATATCTCCTAAGTAGTTACAAACATCGAATATTTTAAAAAAAATGCATAAAATTATACTTTTCATTACCTCTTTGGTCTTTGTGTGTTGCACTTCACCGCAACATTTTACCCCAACTGCCACACCAAGCACGCAAATTGCGCTCCAACGTGTGGAAAAAATGCCCAACCATCCAAAACCCTACAAATACAAGGATTGGAAACAAACAGCACTGGATTTTGACCAAACGGCCTTCGATTTTAACCAAAAAGGTGCTTATTGGCCGATCGTTTGGTTAGATAAAAAAGGTCGAAATTTCCCTTCTACTACTTTCGGGCTTTATACCGCTATGGGCGATGTGCGTATGGGGCCGGCCATCAACAACGGCGAAAACCACGAAGCACTCGGCGCTTTGGGCGCAGTACTTGGTGCTTCTTTAGTGGGCATTGACAAAAGCCAACAAAATGGACTTGACTATGTGGGTATGCTCCGCAACTATTTTAACAGCGATAATGGCTGGAATGTTATTATGAATTTTACCAATAAAGGCGCGCATATCGGTGGTGGTTATGGCAACGATTTTTGGTACGAGGTGCACAATAATGTACTTTTTTATAGTGTGGCGGATTTGTATCCTAACGAAAAAAGTTTTGAACCCATTTTGCGCAGTATTGCCGACCAATTTTACCGTTCTGATTCGATAATGGGCAAGAGTTATAGTTATTCGTACTTCAATTTTAAAGAGATGAAGGGCGAGACCAATCACATTCCCACCCAAGAAGATGTGGCTGGTGGTTACGCCTTTATTTTGTATTCGGCTTGGGTCAAATTTGGCGACGAAAAATACCTGCGTGCTGCCAAAAACGCCATGGATGTCTTGTACAACCAAAAAGAAAACCGCTTTTACGAGGCCATGATGCCCATAGCGGCTTATGTGGGTGCGCGCATGAATGCAGAAGCAGGTACGCATTACGATATTGCTCGTTTTTTGAATTGGACTTTTGATGGCACTGCCGTGGGGCGCGAAGGCTGGGGCGTAATCGCCGACAACTGGGGCGGCTACGATGTGAGCGGTCTGGCGGGCAGCACCGTACACAATGGCGGTTATGGCTTCCTGATGAACACATTTGACCTAATGATGCCGCTGGCCGCGATGGTGCGCTACGACCAACGTTATGCCCGCACAGTAGGCAAATGGGCACTTAATGCCACCAATGCAGCGCGTTTTTGCTATCCCGCCGAAATGCCCGATAGCCTTCAAGCCTTACCACAGTTCAAATCCGATACCAAAAATGTGATTGCTTACGAGGGCATTATCAAGTCATCCATTTACCCCGAGTTCAAGGGTATCACGCCATTTGCGCAAGGCGATGGCCCTCTTTGGGTGGAAGGCAATCCGAAACAGAGTATGTTTTCGGTGTATGGAAGCGGGCATGTGGGCGCATTTGGCGGCACAGTACAAGCCACCAATGTACCAGAAATATTGCAAATTGACTGTCGTGTGACGGATTTTTATAAAAAACAGGCCGCTTTTCCGACCTATCTTTATTTCAACCCATACAATTCACCAAAAACCGTGGAAATAGACTTGGGTAACAAAAACGTGGACGTATATGATACAGTGGGGCGTACTTTTTTAGGACACAATACGCATGGAACTTTCCGCTTTTCAGTCCCTGCTGATGCGGCACGGGTATTGGTTTTAATACCCGCTGGAAAAAAATACCAGTATAAAAATGGGCTTTTGCAGGCTGGCGGGGTTGTTGTGGATTTTAAGTCGTAAGCACTAAAAAAGCAACCAATTGTTTTTATTTTAAAAAATAAGTAATTTTTTTAAAACAAATTGTGTGTAATTAAAAAAATGCAATACCTTTGTAGCGGCGTGGAATTGGCTGCATGGGTGGCTGCGCGCACAGTGGTGGGTTTGGGTTTTGCTGTGGCATCTATAAATGCTTAAAATGCAAGTCGAACAACACCAAAACATTCATCAAATATACTTATCTACTATGTCAACAGAAAAATTAATTCAATTGGAAACGATGTTGGCCGGAAGCGAAGAATTTAGAGAAATCCTTCGTTTTTTTATGGACAATTTCGGAGAAAAGCCCAATTTCTTGCGAGACAGCAAAAAGATAAAGGCTCCATTTATCTTAGAAATCATCAAAGCCGGTGGAACGTTCATCTTTCAAAAAACGCCCATTCACATTACCAAATTAATGATGTTGAACTATGAGCGACTTGGCTTGATCCATGGCGGTGGTTTCGTAGAGGGGCAAGTCTTTAATTTCTTTTATTGCAAGCGGATCAATAAAGGCATGTTGACCTTCGCCTTAAAAAGCGGCTCCGTAGAATACTTACGCATCACCCCACAACCATTAGACGACTTGAAATTAGATGCAGATTTTATTGAATCGGTGGAATCGGTGACGAAACATTATCAAACCAAAAACCCGAACTAAGGACGAAAAAAATAGGCAAGGTGCAGCGCACTGCAATATTTGTAGCACCGTGACATTGAATTTAATATTATGGTGCGCGCACCTTCAAAACACGGAAAATTTATCATTTCTACAAATATTGCGGTGCGCTGCACCTAAAATTTTTATGAGAAAACCCAGTTCATTAAACGCATCTCATTTTAATGTAAACTTTAAGGCGTAAGTACCCGCAACTTAATCCCCCGAAAACCCACTGCATCGCCGTGATTTTGTAAGAGTATTGGGCCTGCATCGTTCATCCCAAATCCTTCTATTTTTTCGTATTTACTACGGGCAACCAATGCCCTAAAAATATTGGATTTGCGTTCGTATTCCACCACTTTAAATCCATTGAGCCAATAAACGACTTGGTTATTGGGAAAAACCTGAATACGTCCTTGGTTCCACTCCCCTATTTTGCGTTGGAAACGCTTTTCTAATTTTTCGGAAGGGATTAAATCGTACAAACTCGCCAAAGTTCGGTTACCCACAACGCCTTGTTTCGCATCAGGATGGTGCTCATCGTCGAGGATTTGGTACTCCAGCCCAATACCCGATTTCCCTTCGGTACTCCACTTTTCGTTGACAAAATACTTAACACCCGAATTAGCGGATTCTGTAAGTTTGAATTCAAATACCAATTCAAATGCAGCAAACTGCTCCGTTGTTACGATATCGTTACCTGTTTCGGAGCCGTCTGAAGGCGTAATTTGAATTGCGCCGTCCACAACAGACCAGTTTTTGGAGGGCATTTTGTCGGAATTGATACCGCGCCAACCCGTAAAATCCTTGCCATTAAACAGCAAACGGTATCCCTGTGCGTGTTCCTGTTCAGAGAGGAAATTGGGTACTAAATTGACCACAGGTGTCGCATCAAATGGGCTGGGGCTTAGGTTGGAAGTTTGAATACGGATATTTTTCCAACGGATTTTCATGCCTGGTTTCATATCTGCATAAATGGAATGAACCTGCAAGGCAATAAACCCTTTTGCAGTCATATCATCTATAAGGTAAGCGACTGGAATGCCGTTGATCCAAGTGCGGAGGGTATTACCTATGGCCTCGATTCGGTATTTGTTCCACTCCCCTACCCGAAAGGATTTTTTACCTGCTGGGTTAATATTGGGAATATAAAGCCAATCGCGCCTTCCTTCGTCGTAAATACCACCCGACCAAGCGCGCACGGACGGATCAATTTCCATTTGATAGCCATGCACCCGACCGTCCTGTACTTCTGGTTTGGATAGGCTGCGAAACTGGATACCGGAGTTCATCCGATCATCGACTTTGAGGTCGAGTTCGAGTATAAAATCGGCGTATTCTTGATTGGTGCAAAGGAAAGAATTGGGTGTATTGGCTACTGTTTCCCCTATAATTTCGCCGTTTTCGACATAATATTTGGCTTGGCCGTTTTTCTGATTCCAGCCTTTCAGGGTTTTGCCGTCGAATAGTTTTGTCCAATGTGCTTTTTGCGCTTGGAGGGTTGTGCTATTAAACAATAGTGCAAAAACTAGCAATAATGATGATCTATTCATGTGTATTGGTTTAATAAGTCGAGTGGCTGTGCCGTGAGTACTTTTATTAATTTAACGTTAGTTATTATTTTTTCTACAGCATAGTATTTTTGCAACAACACATTATTTATTTCTACCACAAAAGAACACAAAGTTCACAAAGACGTAGCGTAGGCGCTTCGCTTGTTTTTTAGAACACAAAGCGTTGCATACACTTTAGTGTACGTAACGCTTTGTGTTCTATGTGCACTTTTGTGGTAGAAAAGTATAATACGTGTGTAAAAATTTAATAAACGTTACAAATCAAATTTTTAAATCAATAACATTAAAATACTTATGGCGCAGATACTTTTCCTATCAGCACAAAGAACGCACATAAAACGGAATCCAACAAATGACAGCAGAAAAACTACTTTCGTATTAAAACCTTACCTTTCATCTCTGGGGGCTGGGGAGTGATAAAAATCTCACAATCTTCGATCGGTAATTCAGAGCGGTGCAATGTACGCGCAATATGGCTATTAAATTTAAGTTCAATCGTGTTGGATGTACAACTACTAGGTAAAATAAAAGAAAAGTAGCCGTTTTTATCAATATCTATGCTTATGTCTGCGTCTTTTACGGCCAAATTACCACCTTTCTGCGGAACAGTATCGCCCGCAACCATCCATACCCGACCTTTGATGCGTAGCGGGTGAGGCGCACTAGATGCTGCCGGTTGTGTTTCCCCCAAAATGGGATCCACTACTAATGGAGTCTCCGTGCATTCCGTTGCTGCATTTGTTTTCCGCTCCGATACAGCGCCCATAAAACAGCCTTGCGTGATGGTTAATGAAGTGAGGGCAATTGCCGCAATTTTGAGGGCGGAAAAATGTTTTGAGGTATGTACCGATGGAAGCGGTTTACCTACTTGATCGGCGCGAAACAAACCACATACTTTTCGGTCTTGGTATTGGTCAAAAAACTGGCGAATTTCGCGATCATTTTGAAACCTGAAGTCGATCACTTCTTTACTGCAGGCATGACAAAAAAAACCTTGCCCACTGGCATCCATATTGGCGAGATCTTCTTGGCAAGGTGTTTTAATTTCAATAAACTTAGTATCTTTTTTGCGCATAATACTCTTTTTTTGAATAGTTTATAACTGACGAAAGATGCAACAATTGGAGCAATTACATAAAACTAAAGCACTTATTCGGTATCCTTTCAAGGTTCCGGCGCATTTCACGACTTGACTTATTAGAATTTCATTAGAACCTTTGTTTTACTCCTTAAGTTCAGGGTAGTGGCACGGTATTTGGCGTATAAAATATATATTTAATCAAAACATCCTTTTAAAATTTTTCGGTTCGATGAAAAAAAAATACATTATTTTCTCAATTATTTTATCCACAGGTTATTTATTTTCCTGTGTACATGAGCCCGTCACCGACCTTGATGGTTCGCTTAAGGAACTACTCAATCAGCGGTCAGAAACAGGCTCATATCAGTATTTTATTTTACCACAAAGCGACGACTTTGCAGCATTACCCAATCAAGATGCAAAGAACCCTGTTACACAAGCAAAAGTAGATTTGGGCAAAATGCTCTTTTTTGAGACGGGTATTGGTCTGGAATCCAAGTATCCTGTATCTAAAGTAGCCTATTC
>JAAFHO010000135.1 GCA_013297575.1 Chitinophagales bacterium | reverse complement strand
ATTATTATAAGTAAATGTAACTTCCAAATATTTTTTTATCTTAGATTACGCTTCAAAAAGCACCCAAACTATCCGCTAATAACACGATCAAACAAACTAAGCACTGCTAAATTCAAAACAATTACAATGACTAGAAACTCATTTCTTGCCAATAGACTCCGAGAGGTACTCCTCCAAGGTAAATGGATCGCCAACACCAATTTTAAGGAACAAATACAAAGTGTAACTTGGGAACAGGCCAATCAAAAAGTGGGCAACCTCAATACAATAGCCTTATTGACCTTTCATATCAACTATTACCTGCAAGGGTTGTTGAATGTTTTTAATGGCGGTGCGCTCGAAATCAGGGACAAATACAGTTTTGATATGCCCGAAATCAATGCTGAAAAAGACTGGAATATATTGGTAACCAGTTTTTTAACGAATGCCGAACTATTTGCAGCCCACGTAGAACAAATGGAAGATAGTGCGTTTGATCAGCCATTTACCATCTCGGACAAGTTTCTTTATTAAAAAAGATGGTTACGCAATAGAGGTTATATTTCCATCAGCCCCAAGTATGGGTTATCTTCGTTGTAGAACTTCCATTTTCATACTACTAGACATTTTTTAAAAAACACGTTTAATACACTTTTGAAATGGTGGAAAATGACGGTTACGAAACTAAAAAAAAGTTTCGTAACCGTGGTCTGTTCCTTGCGGTTTATTAAATGTCCAGTAGTATGCTCTATCCTAGTTTGTCAATAAGTAATTTTTATTCATAAAAATTCACTTTACCCGTTTCTACATCATAAAGCCCACCTACTATTTTAATTTTCCCCACCTTTTCAAGTTCACAAATCAGCGTACTTTCTTGTCTTATTCTTTCAATGGTACAAAATACGTTTTGTTCGGCCACTTTATCCACAAATACGCTGTTTGAGCCATTTCGGTACTCAATTACTGTTTTTTCGTTTTGAATAGCAGGTTTTACTTTTTCTAAAAGTGCGGTCAAATTACCAAGTTCCACATGATTACATGCGCCAATAATCGCGCCGCATTTGGTGTGTCCTAGTACAACGATTAGTTTTACCCCAATTTCGTGTACCCCAAATTCCATACTACCCAATATATCTTCGTTCAAAATATTACCCGCAATTCGAACACTAAAAATATCACCAAGCCCCAAGTCGAAAATATGCTCGGTAGTCGTTCTGCTATCAATACAACTTAATACGATGGCAAAAGGATTCTGCCCAAACGACGTTGCATTTACCTGATGTTTTAAGTATTTTTCAGACGAATTTCCACTCACGAATCGTTCGTTGCCGCTTTTCAAAATATTCAAGATGATATCGGCAGTTAATTTTTGTTGGCCTGCTTTATCCAACACATTCACAAACTGTATGTGGTCGTCTAATTTGTAAATTTCCTTGAGCCCAACAATATTTAATTTAATATTTTTTTCTTTTGAAACAGTCGTTTTGAAATTATTTATTATTTCCAATACATCACTATCAATAAAATCGGAATAAGTGGCATCAATGATTACTTTTGAGTTTTGAGGTACGCTCCATAAAGTGTCTTTGATCGATGCCTTATTCAAAAAAGAAACTTGGTTGGGCAGCTCCAATCGCATTGTTTCGTCTTCGTGCATTGTTTCTTTTTGTAACACAAATGGATTTAAGAAATTGCTTTTTAAAATATAAAAAATACTAATCGCCAAGCCAATTAAAACACCAAGCAGCAAATCGGTAAATACAATAGCCAAAATAGTGGCAATAAATGGAATAAATTGATCCTGCCCTTTGCTGTACATCTCTTTAAACAGCGAAACTTTTGCCAATTTGTAACCCGTGAATATCAAAATTGAAGCCAATGAAGCCAATGGAATCAAATTTATGATAGGGCTTAGCACAACAATACTACACAATAAAAATACGCCGTGTAGAATAGTAGATAACTTGGATTCGGCACCCGCATTAATATTTACTGAGCTCCTAACAATGACAGAAGTGACTGGAATACCACCCACCATACCTGAAAGCATATTGCCAATTCCTTGTGCTATTAGTTCTCTATTTGGAGATGCTTGCCTTTTACGAGGGTCAATATTCTCCACAGCCTCCAAATTGAGTAAGGTTTCCAAAGAAGCAATGATCGCAATCGTAAACGCTACAAACCAAACCTGTACATTACCTATACTACCAAAGTTGGGTAATGTAATCATAGAATTTATACCCTCAAATTTTGGAATATTAACTAAATGCTCCGTTGCAATGGCTATACCAGGAAATATATTTTGGAATACGGCATTGATTACTACCCCAAGGATAACGACAAATAAAGAGGCAGGAAATATCTTTACTTTTTTCATGGGTGTTTTGTCCCAGTATATCAATACCAAAAGAGAAATGGCTGAGATGATAATTGCACCCCAAGAGAAAAAATTAAAGATATTCAATAACTCCGAAAACGTATTTTCTCCATCTTTTTGAAAAAAGGTAAAGTCATCTTCGGTATCTCGGTCAAAACCAACAGCATGAGGGATTTGTTTTAGTATCAGGATAATACCGATCGCCGCCAATAATCCTTTAATTACATTGGATGGAATATAGTTGGCGATAAACCCTGATTTTGCGATACCGGCAATCAATTGAATGGCTCCAGCAATCACTACGGCTAATAAAAATGTATCAAAACGACCTAATTGGGTAATTGATGATAGCACTACCGCTGCTAATCCGGCCGCAGGACCACTGACACTTGCATGCGATTGGCTCATAGCCCCAACGACTAATCCACCAATTATTCCAGCAATTATCCCTGATAATAAAGGTGCACCACTCGCTAATGCAACACCCAAACATAAAGGAAGGGCTACTAAAAACACAACTATACTAGCCGGCAAATCATTCTTAACTGTTGAAAACATATTTACTTATTTTAAAAAAACAAAAACGCTTTTGGTCTATTGACACAACAGCATTAAAAGGGTGTCTTTCTTTGTATTATTTATAACAATTACTCAAAAACTCGGTGCAATATCTGAAAGGTATCTGAATCAGACAAATAAAGCCATGTAAAGTTTTGTCAAGTCTTACTGCAATGGCACATAAACTCAACGTACCTCCATCCGAATGCGCCGCTCCGGTGGCAAATAATTGTTCATACGATTGGGCAATACCTTTATCCAACCCAATGCTAAGCCGCTATAAGTCGCCATTGCCCAACCTTTAGGTGTATTGGGCGCTACATCAAAAGTTTCTTTTTTTAGGAATGTGAGTGCTTGTTCTCTGTCCAATTCCACCCGATTTATCGTGGCTGCCACCATATTGCTCAGGGCCAAACTGTGGGCAGGAATCAAATCATCGCCTTTGAGCGCGCCGATAAAACAACCAAACCATTTGCTTTTAATATGTTTGTCAAAAAGTAACAATTCCTCCTCGCGTGCCGTAGGTAGTGCCAATACATCGCCCGAATGGGTTTGGTAAAAACTAAGGCTATCGGCATCTTTTAACCAAGGTGTAATAACGGGTTTAAATCTTTTGGGCAACGCCGTGATATGTATAAATCGCTCACCATGGCTTAGTTTCAGTGGCCTTTGCTCCGTGTCTATTTTTTCAAAAGCGGCAATATAAAACCCCTCACCTTTGGTGTGGTGCGGCATAAACCGATACCCGATATCGCAGGTTAAAATTCCTTGATTTGCAATGTTTTGCAATTGAATAGCACGGTAGTTTTCTATTGAAAAATGCTGCTTCATCTGGTCTTCATTTTCCGAGCGATTGAAGGTACAAGTGCTATAAATCAAGAGTCCGCCGGGAGCAAGTGCTTTTTTGGCAATGGCCAATATTTGGCTTTGCCGCGTGGTACAGAGTTGTACATTATCTAGCGACCATTCTTTTACGGCAATTGGGTCTTTTCGGAACATACCTTCGCCGCTACAAGGGGCGTCGATCAAAATAATATCGAACCATTCGGGCAGATTTTCAAAAGCGGCTACATCGGTACTGGTGACTGCTGCTTTGGAAATACCCCATTTCTCCAAATTTTCGCGCAGCACAGCCGCACGCGCTGGAATAATCTCATTCGCCGTCAAAATGCCTTGTACCGCATCATTTAACAGCGTCGTTTTACCGCCGGGTGCAGCACACAAATCCAAGACTTTCAGGGGTTTATTGAGCCTGTTGGCTTGTTTCAATACCTCATAGACAAACATCGAGGAGGCTTCCTGTACATAATACGCACCTGCATGGAACAAAGGATCCAAGGTAAATACTGGGCGTTCTTTGAGGTAATACCCGTCCGGATGCCAGTTAATTGCGCCATCGGAAGGGGGTAAAAGAGATGGATCTGATGGTGTTTTGGCCGGATTGAGCCGGATACTTACTGGCGTTGGGGTTTGTAATGCTGCTTCCAACAATTCCCATTCAGTATCGCCGAATTGACCACGTATTTGCCTTTCAAAAGGCTTTGGGAAAAAATCTTGTATCATGTTGTAGCATCTAGTGATTTTAAAAGGTGCATTCTTAATGCTTGAGATTAGTTCCCCAGCACAATCCGTTGAGTAACTACTTTTGTGCCGTAATACACTTCCAGCCAGTACGTGCCATTCAGCCCGAATACTTTTTTCTCATCAGTAGGTAAATACGTACGAATGGGTTGCCCGAGGTTATTTACCAATACTATTTTATCGTAAGTTTGATCTGATTTAATCTCAAAAAAGTCTTTTGCCGGATTTGGGAATACTACAAACGAAGCAGATTTCCATACAGCCGAACAAATATTACTGAACGAACTATTACCATCTGTGTCCAATTGCTTTAGTCGGTAATATCCCGTACCTTCTAAGGGATTAGCGTCCAAATAGCGGTATTCGTGGTTTGAATTACCTTGCTTTTTTGCAGCGATTGTTGCAATTTTATTAAAAAACACCCCATTCCCGCTACGTTCCACTTCAAAACCTTTATTGTCGCGTTCCATAGCAGTAGTCCAATCCAACGCGACACCATTATCTGTTGTCCTTGCTTGTAATCCGCTCAAATACTCCACTGGGAGCAGTACCGTGCGCCCTAAAATAAAATTATCAAAGGTATAAACAGCACCACTAAAACGCGCTAAGTCCATATTATACAGCAATTGAGGAACTCCGGCAGGCGCACTAAAAGTAAGTGAAAACTCTTGCCAACTGGTGGTTGCTGTAAAATTGCTACTGGCGTAACTGTTATAATTCGTGGGGTGAATAAAAGCAACCGAGAATAGCCGATTCATATCTGCTTTTGCCCAAAAACGTAGGGTATAAGACTGCCCTGCAACAACATCGGCTGTACGGGACAACTGTAGATCCCAAGGATTAGCACCAGCCGCTGTACACGTCACTACTGCGGCTTTTAATCCTTGCTGAACACCTGTGGTCGTAATGGCTACACTGCCATTGGCAATACCGCTTTTTCGAAAAGCCCACTGCTGCAAATCTTGCTCAAAATCAGGGTTATTCCAAATATTAGGAGATACCGTGACGGCCAATGAACGTGTAACCGTTCCGCATGAATTAGCAACTGTTGCCGAAACATTTCCTCCTGTATTGCCCCAATTCACAGTAATCATATTGGTACCTTGACCACTTACAATGGTCGCACCTGTGGGTACTGTCCAATTAAAGGTAGCCGCAGGAATATTAGATATTTTGTATGTTTTTCCAGCGGTTCCTGGCTCTACCAATACCGACCCAAGTACAATAAGGTCTTCCAACTTCTGGTAAATCCGTACCCAATCTACTTCCATTGTTTGAGGAAATACCGTAGTCGCATTGGGAGCACCGGGCCAGTTACCACCTACTGCAATATTTAAAAGGATATGAAAAGGTCGGTCAAATGGCCACGGATTAGCGCCTAACGATGCTTGGGTATTGGTATGATACAGTACATCATCGCAATAATGCCGTATAATACCTGGTTCCCATTCTACCTTAAAAGTATGGAAATTATCAGCAAAAATACCCGTTGGTAGGTTGTAATTCCCCCCCGATGAAACTAAACCGCCATTATTAGAAGCGTGATCGGTACCATAAACACGGGCAGGTAGGTTACCTATGAGTTCCATTACATCTATTTCGCCGCTGTAAGGCCAACCACCATAATAACTTTCTTCGGGAATTGCCCAGAACGCTGGCCATATGCCTTGTCCAGTAGGCAATTTTATTCTTGCCTCTAATTTACCATACGCAAAGGAAACTTTATTTCTCGTCACCATACGCGCAGAGGTATAATTGCTCCCTGAATAATTTTCCTCCAATGCCTTTATTTTTAAAGACCCATTCGCAACCGCAGCATTTTCGACGCGGCTGGTATAGTATTGTAATTCGTTGTTGCCCCAGCCACCAGCACCGATATCGTAACCCCAATTGGCCGTATTAACTGCAGTACCAGTAAATTCGTCTTCCCATACCAAGTTCCAGCACTGGGCGGTAAGGGAAGATAAGGCTGTGAGCGAGGCAAAAAGCAGTGTGATGATGTGTTTGTTCATTATTGTTAGTATTTTTTTTGATTTTGACACGCTTTTGTGAACTAAAAACAAGCGAAGCGTTACTCTACGCTTTTGTGGACTGTTGTGTGCTTTTGTGGTAGAAAAAAGTGTACACTACGTTACTATCCCACCTATTTCGATCGAGTCCAAGATACCATTGCTGCAGGCGTAAAACCCAAAACAGGATGCCATTCTGAGCCAAAATCGAGGTGAAGACCGTTTTTTAGCGCAAAACCTGCACCAAACGATGTTCGAGCAGGGTAACTACGGACACCCAAGCGCAAACGCACCAAAGAAATGGGTTTGTATTCTACCCCCGCTTTTATTTGCGCAGGCCGCTCCAAATCTTTAGCGATTTCGGTGCTGACCAAAAACAGATCAGACGGCCGCCAAACTCCTCCGATTTTTAAAATATTGGCAATGGTTTCTCCTGCTACGCGCTGTGGAGCAGGGTTCTGAATCGTAGCACCAATTGTAAAACGCGGCAAAACGCGGGCTGAAATGCCCACTAAAAAGGTCAGTGCTGATCTACTGCCGTATTCATCTGCGGATACGCGCATTCCTTGAATACCGCCGCCTAAAGCAAACTTTTCGCTGAGTTTGCGGCCATAACTCAACTGAGCGCGTTGTTCGGCATAACCTTCGATACCAGAATGGAGGATATCCAAACTAAAACCGCTGCGTTGTTGTACGCTTTTGGTGACTTGAAACCCGTGCGATTGCCATCCTGAAATGCTATATGGCACTGCTGAATACGCAAAAATGCCTATTTGTGGTGCGTATCCCAATTGCGCAGGATTGGTAACACCATTAATAGGTTGCTGCAAACCCACCGTTGCACTGCCCATGGCGAGGTTGGCGGCATTTTCAAAAGGAGTCATAAATACCTGTGCACGCAATGGCAAGGCGATCAAAAGCAGTAAAAAAGCGAAATATTTCATACTTTTTGTAGTTTAGAAGATATAAATCCAGTAATTACATCCAGTCCCTGCTCAAAGTTGCGATTATTATTGATCACAATATCTGCATCTTCTTGGTATGGCTCAATGTATTTTTCAAAAGAAGGGAGTACGTGGTGCTCGTATTTATACAATACATCTTCCAACGGATAATTACGCTCCACTCGGTCGCGGTAAATGCGGCGGATCACTTTAAGGTTCTCTTTAGCACTAATAAAAACCTTGAGTTTGAACATGGGTGCTATTTTTTTGTAGTGGAATACAAAAAGTCCCTCTACAATGATAATAGGTGCTGATTTGAAAACCAGTGTCTTGGGGGTCGCGTTCTCGTTATTGAACACGTATTCTTGTTTTTCTACTGTTGCACCGTCCATTAATAATTGTAAATCTCGTCGGAAAGCCTTTTTGTCAAAGGATTTGGGCAAATCAAAATTTTTTTCGCCCTGTGTATCCTCGTGCTGCTCTTCGCGGGGCAGGTAATAGTCGTCCATTGAAACAATACAAACCTGGTCGAGCGAAAACTGCTCGCGAATACGGCGAATAAAAGTAGATTTACCGGAACCACTTCCTCCAGTGATGCCAATTAAGAAAGGTTGGTTTTTATGATGTTCTGATTTCGTGTCTTGCATTTCAATATTTTAATAAATAACGGAGCAAATCTACGTCAAGAAAAGAGAAATCTATTGGTCGCACATTATTTTCTTGTTATTGATGGTTGTCTTTAAAACATCTTCGCGTACTTTTGGCCGCGAATAATCACTTTTATTTTATTTATTTATGGATCGTTTGATTGGATTGCTGGGTATTGCTATCATTTTAGGTATTGCATTTTTATTGTCGAATAACCGTAAAGCCATCAATTATCGTACTGTTGGTATGGGTTTGGCTATTCAGGCGGCATTGGCTGTATTTATTTTAAAAACGCCCCTTGGCAGGGATATTTTTGGGTGGTTGGGTGCCAAGATCACCAAAGTGTTGAGTTTTTCTGATGAAGGTGCCAAATTCGTTTTTGGCGTTTTGGCCGATGATGCCAAGATGGGGGCTGTATTCCCCAATGCCGGATTTGTATTTTTTATGCGGATTATACCGACCATCATTTTTGTGGCTTGTTTGGTCAATATTTTTTATTATTTCGGTATCATGCAAAAAATTGTGGAAATACTGGCGCGCGGCCTCAATTATATCATGAAAGTAAGCGGCGCAGAAGCATTGAGCAATATATCCAGCGCATTTGTAGGGCAGGTAGAGGCACAAATCATGATTAAACCTTACCTCAAAGGTATGACAACCTCCGAGTTAATGTCGTCTATGACGGGTAGTTTTGCCTGTATTGCAGGTGGTGTAATGGCTACTTATATCATGTTTGGCGTTCCTGCTGCATACCTGATTGCGGCTTCCATTATGGCTGCACCAGGCGCATTAGCTATTGCAAAAATCATGCACCCCGAAACTGGCCAACCGGAAACACAGGGTAAGGTAAAACTGGAAAGCAAAAAGGAATTTTCTAATTTAGTAGATGCTATTTCGGCGGGTTGCTCCGATGGTTTGAAAGTGGGCTTAAATGTGGCGGCTATGTTGATCGGTTTTTTGGCTTTAATTGCATTGATTAATTATATTTTAGGACATATTGGTGGCTTGGCGGGGTATCCAGCATTGAGTTTAAATACGATTTTGGGCGGCGCATTTGCTGGTTTGGCTTGGTGTATGGGTGTTCCAGGCAACGAAACCATGGCAGCAGGTGCTTTAATGGGTACCAAGTTGGTGGCCAATGAATTTGTGGCTTATCTACAATTAAAAGATATTATGGCAGCGGGTACATTATCGCCTAAAACAATTGCCATCGTGAGTTTTGCACTCTGTGGTTTTGCCAATTTTGGTTCGGTAGGTATCCAAATAGGCGGTATTAGCGCATTGGAACCCAGCAGAAGGGCCGATTTGGCCAAACTCGCATTCAGGGCTTTGATCGCTGGTACATTAGCGTCGTATTTGTCGGCTACGCTGGCCGGTATGCTGGTGTAGCCCGCTACAACCCTAATATTGCCCAAACGGGATAATGATCCGACCATTTCAAATCATGCACTACCTTGCTATCATGTACAGGAAAACTTGGATCGGAAAGGATATAATCAATGCGCAATAAGGGCAATGTACCGCCAAAGGTTGTTCCAAGGCCAAATCCGCGGGCTTCAAAGGTGTCGGTTAACCCGTCTGCAATATGATGATACACATAAGAATTGGGGGTGTCGTTAAAATCGCCGCATATTACAACGGGATATGGGCAATCCAAAACATGTTGCCTCAAACGTTGTGCCTGCTCCGATCGGCGTGATGTAGCACCGCCCACTTTGTTCATTACCTTGCTCAAGCCCTCCCATGATTGGTCATCTTGAATTACTTTTTCGGCATCTTTGGTGACGCGGTTCGATTGTAGATGTACATTGTATATCCGTACAATGCGCTGATCGGGTAATTCAATATCAGCCCACAACGTAGAATTATAGGTTTTGCCAAAAGGAATATCCCCTCCCGCCTTGATAGGGTATTTACTCATAATCACTGTGCCTTTTTTTAGGTTAAAACGCTGGTCGTAACCTAAATAATTACCCAACAAAGGATAAAAACTACCACGGGTTTCTTGGGTACATAATATATCCGGCTTGCCATTCTTTTTCAGAAAATTGGCATAAGCAGCAGCAATGCTGTCGGTTTGTGCGGGTGTGGCTTTAGAATTGTAAAACATCAAACCGAGGTTGTGCGTTACAATAGTGATGCTTTTTTCGGGTAAATAGGGTTTGCCCAATTGCAAACCCACAAATTTGGTGCAATAAGACCAACCCAAGGCGATGATGATCAAATGATAGATACCAAAACGGCTCATCCGCCCCAGCCAAAACAGCATTAATACCACATTGAACAGCAACCACCACGGAAACGCAGTACCAAAAAAAGATAACCACGGAAATGTACTCGGATTGACATAAGGCGATATATACGATAAAGCCGTCATCAAA
>JAAFHO010000134.1 GCA_013297575.1 Chitinophagales bacterium | reverse complement strand
CAAATATCGCCCAAATTAGTCATAAAAATATGCAATACGCCTTGGAGTTACTGCAGTTTACCCAAAATATGGTGCAAAATGCGACCGAGCGAACCCTAGCAGTAGCCCATAATTATATAGCAGCATCTGCTAGGGATATTCCTGTTATAACACGGCAACGCCTCAAAGAAGAGCATCGGCATTTGGATCAACTAGCAGAATTAACCACTGCACTTGCCCCCGAAACCACCTTACTACGCGGATATAGTATTACGCTTAAAGACGGGAAAGTGGTGCGGAGTGCTGCTGAACTTAAAAAGGGTGATCGTATAAATACCAAATTTGGGGCAGGAGAAGTGGATAGTGTAGTAGAATAAGCCAAATTTTTGAGTATAATAATTAGCAGTTACGCAGCATAAACTCATCAAAAATACCTACTTTTGCGCAAAATTTTCAATATCATTGGGTGATCCAATGTATGGTAAAATACCAGTTAATGATTGATTTCAAGACATATTTCCCCAAACTCACTGACCACCAAGTCGCTCAATTGCTACAATTACAACCGCTGTATGCCGATTGGAATAGTAAAATAAACGTAGTTTCTCGGCAAGATATTGAAAACTTAAATGAACGACATGTACTACATTCGCTGTGTATTGCAAAATCGTTTGAGTTCAATTCGGGTGCAAAAGTGCTGGATTTGGGTACTGGCGGAGGCTTTCCGGGTATTCCTTTGGCCATTATGTTTCCGGAGGTTAATTTTGTACTAGTGGATAGTATTGGAAAAAAAATCAAAGTAGTAGAGGAAATTGTTGCGGCTTTGGGATTAACGAATGTAAAAGGCATTCATACGCGCGCTGAAAGTCTTAAAATGGCGGGTCAATTTGATTTTGTAGTAACGCGTGCGGTGGCTCCATTAAACCAATTGATGGCTTGGTGCCAATTTTTAATCAAACAAAAACACGCCCACGCCTACCCCAATGGCCTTATAGCACTCAAAGGCGGCGATATCGCTGATGAGGTAAAGGCGTTACCCGGCAAAAGCAATAAATATGTGGAAGTAATGCCCATTAGAGATTTTTTAAATCTTGAGTTTTTTGCTGAAAAATACGTGGTGTATGTTCAAGGTTAGGAAAGGAGTTATTTGTACTATTTACGCCATAAAAAAAGCCATCCAGATCATTCTGGATGGCTTTTTTGTAAAATATTTTTAATGCGAGCGACCGTTAATAAAAATTAGAACGGTTGTCGCTTATTTTAGCCGCTTTCTTCAAGGAGTTAACCAAACCTGAACGTACTGTAGTCTGTGCAGTAGAGTTAGCCTGA
This sequence comes from Chitinophagales bacterium, assembly GCA_013297575.1. Lineage (GTDB taxonomy): Bacteria > Bacteroidota > Bacteroidia > Chitinophagales > Saprospiraceae > M3007. Next base: position 9,178 of record JAAFHO010000134.1, on the reverse strand, counting down.
CGACGGAACATCGTTAAGTCAGGAGGCGTTGCCGCCGCTACTGGACTAGAAATTGGTTGTATAACATACACGCCAGTTTTACCCACAATTGGTTTGCTGGTTTCGCCTTGTTTCAACGCGAACACTGTACCTACTACACGAGGTTCAGCACCACCTTTAGGGGTATTTACCTGCATCATAGAAGCGCCTACGGCAGTATCAACAGCCATGGCATAGGCCGCTGCTGCTGCTGAAAGATCAGAAGTGCCTTGCAATTTTGCTTTAATTACCTCTGCTTTTTTACGGTTCTTCATTTCTACAACCAATTGCTCACTTGCTTTCAAGCTTGCTACTGTTGCAGCACCTTTCGGGTTAATCACCTTTAATGCAGCCACAACGTATTTTGAGTCGAAATAACCGCCGTTTGGATCAGCAATGGTAAATACTTCCTTAGAAACTTCACCTGGATCGGTATCTTTATTATATGCCCACTTCACAATATCGCGAGCATCTTTACCACTACCCAACAAGCCAAGGCTGTAATCGCTGGCTTTTAATGCCTGCGAAACGAGTAGTTCCAAATTCATTGCTTTTGATTTTTCTTCCAATCCAGTCAATGTTTTAGTAGAATGCACCAATTCTAATGCTTTATCCTTTACGGTTTGTTGCGTATTCTTAGATGGGCGTATCAATTCACTAATATAAGCAGCCTTTACAGATGCTTGATTGGTAATGAATTTTTTACCTGTAATTTCAATAAGGTGTACACCAAACTGGGTGGTTACTTTGTATAATTTGCCTTGTTCACCAGTGTTAAAACACACATCGTTGAATTCTGGCACCATCATACCATTGGCAAAAAAGCCGAGATCACCACCTTTTGCACCTGATCCAGGATCTTCGCTATTGGCCTTCGCCACTACATCAAAAGTAGCTTTGCCAGATGAAATGACTGCTTTAAGGCTATCGATTTTCTTACTAGCGGTGGCTGGGTCACGTATCAAAATATGGCGTGCTTTTACAGAATCGGGAAGTACTCTACGACCCAATACTTTAGCAATCTTCCAGCTGCCACCATCTAAATATGGTCCAACAACAGAATCAATAGGAGCAGACATCAACTGATCAGCTACTACCACAGGCAATGCGCTTTTAGGTTGGAAAGCAGTGCCATACGTACCATCTTTGTTCACTACGAATGAAGAATCGCCCTTAATGCGTAAGTCATTTACAAAATCGGCAACTTTCTTTTTCGCCTCAGCGGAGTCGGCTGCAGTTGGCAATACATCAAAAGACACGTAATTGAGTACGCGAGTTTCCTCTGCGTTATCATATTGGCGTGGATTTTCCTTTAAATAAGCAGCATAATCATCGTCAGAAACCTTGATGTCTGTATCTGGTACCTTGTCATAAGGTACGCGTACATAAAGGTAATCGACGCGTTGGCTATTTTCTGCAAAAACAGCTTCTGCCTGCCAAGTTGGGGTATAGATACCCTTCATGATCATCGCCGTCATTTTATCTTGCAGGCGTTGTTTGATCACCTCATTTTCTTGGATAGACCAACGTGTGCGGAAATCAGCATATTTTTCGTCATTCAAAGTCCCTTGCGCAATGGCATCTTTGATTTGCATAAGGTTGTTCATGTCCACTTGGCCATTTTGGCCACGGAAGCGCTCTTGAATCACAGGACTAAGATTTGTTCCGAATTGTAGTTCCATCAATTCATCCTTTGCAACACCTAATCCTAGCGGTTCAGCATGTTCGCGAATGATCGCGTCTTCTACAAATTGATTCCAGACTTGCTGGCGAACTTGGTAATCATTATTACCTGAAGCATTAGCGTAGATCGTTGCTTTGTAGCGTTCAAAATCCTCGCTACGGATATCTTTGCCATTTACTTTACCTAGAGTGTTTGCGTCTGCAGCACTATACTTCTGACTGTTGGAGACTATGTCCATCAAAATAAAGCCCCCAAGGGCTAATACCATCGTTGTAATAAGAATCCAACCGCGTTTTCGAATCGAACCGATTAAAGCCATTTTAGCGTAATTATTTGATAATCAATATTTTATAAATAAATTCCCTTTGCTTGTTAAAAAGCAGTCGCAAAGGTAAACTTTTTTAGATTAAAAAAAGGTGTATTTTTATGTGGTTTTTGTGAAAAATGCTAAAAAATAACTACCAGCATGGAGGATACGCAATTCTTTTTCACATATTCTGGGTAATAATGCACCCAGCTAACAATAAGTTGTAATGGATTTAGTCAAAAATTTGGAAATCTGATTTAATTCAATTAACTTTGCACTAATAACTTATTTAGATTTTTTATTTCCATGCCGAACGTACATTTACTAGAGCCACTATCGGAGCAAGAACAGGATGAAGAGCGCAAGCTCATCAACTCGATGTACCGCGAATTACTCCGCTGCATAAAAGTGCCGATGAACGAGACAGATCAACTTCTTGTCCGTGAAGCATTTGAATTGGCTGCCGAAGCGCATAAAGTACAAAGGAGAAAAGATGGTACACCTTATATTACGCATCCCATTCAAGTGGCTCGTATTTGTATAGAGGAAATTGGACTGGGGCCCACGGGAATTGCCTGTGCGCTTTTGCACGATGTAGTGGAAGATACAGAAATTACACTCGAAGAAATCAGGCAAAGGTTTCCTGATTCAAAATTTCCAGATAAGTACAGTAAAGAACCTGACCCTAATAAAAAAGTTATTAAAGAACCCAAAGGAGGAAAGATCAGGAGCCGAGTGGCCACGATTGTAGAAGGATTAACTAAATTGGACAGCCTCCACGAATACCAATATCCGCAAGCTGAAAATATCCGACGTGTACTGGAATCTATGCTTACGGATGTGCGTGTAGTACTTATAAAAATGGCTGATCGCCTACATAACATGCGCACCATTGGTGCTATGACGCCCGAAAAACAATTAAAGATTGCAGCAGAAACAGATAGTATTTATACGCCATTAGCACACCAGTTGGGGCTTTATAAAATCAAGACAGAGTTTCAAGATAATTTTTTAAAAATCACGAATCGACCTGCCTACCAAAGTTTAAAAGACAAACTTGCTGAAACTAAAGAAATCCGTGAAGCTTATATTGCCCGTTTTATTCAACCGATTAAAACCCAGTTGGCCGAATATGGTCTTGAAGCGGAGGTGTTTGGCCGCCCGAAGAGTATCCATTCTATTCACGAGAAAATGGTCAAAAAAAAGGTTGGCTTTGAACAAATTTATGACCTTTTTGCTATTCGTATCGTTTTGGACGTGGAAGCCAAGCAAGAACGGATGGCTTGTTGGCAGGCGTATGCTATCGTAACGGACTGCTACAAACCCATTCCAGAGCGTCAAAAAGACTGGATTTCGATACCCAAAACCAATGGATACGAATCATTACATATATCGGTAGTAGGCCCCGACGGCCGATTTGTGGAAGTGCAAATACGGACCAACCGAATGGACGATATTGCCGAACGAGGTTTTGCAGCGCATTGGAAATACAAGGGTGTGCAGGGCTTTGGATCACAAGCCAATATTTTTGACAGATGGTTGGCCGATCTACGCGAAAACTTAAAGGATAAGGATAACCCCGTAGAATTTATTGCCGATTTCCAAAGTGCAATGTATGTAGAAGATGCTGTGCAGATATTTACACCTAAAGGTGATATTAAGATATTGCCGCGTGGTGCTACGGCATTAGATTTTGCATTTTCTATCCACTCCAATGTAGGGAGTTCTTGTCAGGTCGTCAAAGTAGCGGGCGTTTTGCAGCCTTTTAATTACAAGTTACAAACAGGCGATCAGGTTGAAATTATTACCAGCAAAAACCAGAAACCTACGGAGGATTGGTTGCTTTATGTAATTACCAGTAGGGCAAAGACAAGGATTAAGGCGGCACTCAATGAGGAAAAACGCCTTCGTGCTGCCGATGGTAAAGAAATACTTGCCCGAAAGCTGCACAATATGTTCAAAGTAACGGTGGATGATAATGTAGATCAACTCTCTAAGTGGCTGAATTATCCCAATAGATTGGAGTTTCTGTGCGCTATTGCATTGGGGCAGTTCAATTTTTCCCAGTTGAAAAAATTCAAAGTAGATGGGAATTACCTCACTCAGCCGGAACCAGCACCCAAGCAAGACAACGAAACGCAACCTAATGAAGTAGGGCAACCCACGCCAGTAAAAGGGCGTAGCCGCAAAAAAACAGGTCTTTCGCAGGCTGTTATCATCAATGATGAGCCGGGCGTATATTATAGTTACCAGTTTGCCAATTGCTGTGCTCCCATTCCTGGGGAGGCTATTTTTGCTTACCTCAACGCTGATCAAACGGCCAATATCCACCGCGCAACATGTAGTAATGCCAAATTTTTGCTCTCAAATTACGCCTATCGCATCCTTAAAGCAGAATGGGGTAATGTAGTACGCGATAAATTTGAAACAGAACTCATCATTACTGGCCGTGATATTGGGCGGGGCGTTATCCATCAGGTGAGCGGATGTATCGAGAGTTTGGGGATTAATATGCAATCCTTCAATATGAGTGGCGATGAGGGTGGGCTGTTTCAGGGTAATGTGATTTTGGAAGTAAGTACGCCGGAGCATTTGAATTTGGCCATTTCGGCCTTGAAGAGTTTTGATTATGTTATTGATGTAAAAGAAATACGATTGGAAGCACCATAACAAAATACATCGTTTGAATTTTAAGTTATAAAGATTTTGTAAAGTTGTCGGTGATACTCACCTCAACTACCTTTATAATGCTACTTTTGCATATACTATTTTACCAACTTTATGCAAAAAAATACTATGTTTCGTACTGTTTTCCTGTTTTGCTTGTTCACTAAGGCCGATATGCTATTTGGGCAATTTACGAAAGATTCTCTTGTCCTGAATACACTCACAGAAACGGTTGTGACTGCACAGCGTAGCCCAACTCAACTACGAAAGACTCCTGAAGCCATCACTGTATTAGCCAACAAAACCCTTCGAAATAGCCAATTACGAACATCTCCTGAAGTATTGGCGCTCATGCCAGGGCTATTCGTTCAAAAAACAAACCACGGCGGAGGCTCACCTTTCTTGCGCGGACTCACGGGCAATCAAACGCTGCTGTTGGTAGATGGTATTCGCCTTAGTAATGCCACGTTCAGGTATGGCCCCAACCAATATTTCAATACGATTGATTTGTTCTCTCTTGAAAAAATGGAAGCCTTACGCGGCGGTGGATCTGTTCAATATGGCTCGGATGCCTTGGGTGGTACGGTACAAGCATTCAGCCGTGATATTGCTTTTTCTGAAAAGCCAAATTGGGGTGGCGAAGTACTGTTACGCGGTGCGTCGCAAGGAATGGAACAAGGAATCCGGGGAAGTGCGCAGTACACTACCCAACGATTGGCTATGGTGGGAGGTATTACTGCACGGAACTTTGGTGACCTCGTAGGTGGAGATACAACAGGGCGGCAATCGCCCAATGGGTACAAAGAATTGGATTTTGATCTCAAGGGCAAATTTGCGGTATCTCCGAAAATGCTACTTACTCTTGTGCACCAAAATGTAGCACAAAAAGAAGTACCTGTTTACCATAAAATTAAATTGGAAAATTTTGCGGTCAATCAATTTGATCCGCAAAGCCGCGCATTGACCTACGCCCGATTGGAACATACTTTGAATAAAGGCGTATGGAAATCTTATATACTTACAACCTCCTTACAACAAACGGAAGAAGGGCGGCTCAGTCGTAAAAATGGATCAACGGTACGGCGTTACGAAAATGACCGCGTTCGATCCTTAGGGGCAACTGCGCAAGTAGAAAACCAGTTTTCTGCTCATTGGTCTGCCAATAGTGGCATAGAAATATATGAAGATTTGGTAAAAAGTAGCAGGACGGATACCGATGAAAATACGGGTACTACAAGCAATAAACGCGGTCTTTACCCCAATAATGCGACCATGACCAGTATAGCCGCTTTTACATTGCACCAATTGAATGTGGGTAAATGGCAATTTACCGCTGGCGCAAGGTGGAATACCTTTATAATTAAAGTCACCGATGAGGCCATCGGGAAGGCACGACTTACCCCATCTGCATTAGTAGGAAATGCGGCAATTATGCGCCAGATCAATCGGCACTCGAATCTTTTTGTGTCTGTTAACACTGGTTTTCGAGCACCCAATATTGATGACTTAGGTACGCTGGGTATCGTAGATTTTCGATTTGAAACACCCAATTACGGTCTTCAACCAGAGCGATCCGTGAATAGCCAAATTGGTTATAAATTGTATGGTAAACGGTGGCGAGGGGAGTGCTTCATTTATTATAATGCCTTACAAAACCTGATTACACGCGTCAAACAAGATACGCAAATGGTACAGGGCTACCCACTTTACCAAAAAGAGAATTCCGAGCAGGCATATATTCAAGGTATAGAGACAAACTGGGATTTTTTGTTAGCAAAAAACTGGACGTTACAGGGTAGTTTTACTTATACTTATGGACAAAATAAAACGAAAAATGAGCCATTAAGACGTATTCCTCCAATTTTTGGACGGTTAGCAGTGGAATATACGCCTAATAATTGGTCTTTCTCCACTGAGTTATTGGCTGCTGGCAAACAGACCCGCCTATCGAAAGCGGATACAGAAGACAACCGAATACCGAAAGGAGGTACACCCGGCTGGCAGGTACTGAATATACACACTGGATACCAATGGAATGCACTTAGCATACGCCTAGCGGCACTCAACTTGTTCAATATAGATTATCGTACGCATGGTTCAGGCGTAAATGGTTATGGTAGAAGTATGTTTGCAACATTAGGATGGCGCTTTTAAGTACTTACAATTTTTGCAAATTAACATAAACGTCACATTGTACACATCGTGCCAACGTATATCCAGCATACTTTTGAGCCTTAAATTAATTGTATTTATGAATGTTAAGTGTATATCCCAGCCACCCAAAGAATTACTAATGGCTTTTCGGCAATCAGTCAAAGACTTATTATATCCGAGTGAAACAGATGCAGTAATTGTTGTGCAAAGTATATCCTCTGATGAGGTAGGCGCCGCATTTTCTGCACAAGATATTCGTCGCTTATTCTATGAAGATGACGAAGATGCTACCCAACCTACCGATATAGACATGGCCGAAATGCTACGTTCTGATAGTAACGGTACGAAGGCTTTTTTTCGAAATCGTTTGGATTTTATTACCTCACATACAATCAATGAGGTAGAATATAAGTTGCCAGATGAACGTGTAAACGCGCTTAAATGGCGACATTTACGGGATTTGTTATTTGATAACTTGATTCGTTTGCGCTATTTTAATGTAGAATTAGCAGAACCAGACCAAGCGAGAAAGGATATTTACATCGTTGGTCAGCAAGTTGAAATAAATATAGATCTTGATACCAATGAAATCCAAACAAAGCCATTGGATTGGATTGTGCTATCTACTTACGTGATAGAAACCTAGACATAGTTAAGTCGTAGTTTGTTGCTCTATTTCTGCCAAATAATCTCCCAGCGAGATGTGATCCGTTTTCCGAAACGGCATCATACTTACTTTTAGGTTTTGAATTCTCGACGTTCGAAAATCGCGGTAATCCTGTCGCAAATGACACCAAGCGACTAAATGCCAATTTAAAGAATAAAAGATAAGGCCAATCGGTTCTACATCGCGTATAGAAGGCACTTTTTCAGCGGTTTCGTATGATAAGCATAGTATATTTTTATTGAGGATTGCGGTTTGAATAGGTGCCAACCAATGCGTATCGGGTAATAAATGTTCGTAAATTTTGGGTAAATAATGCTGTGTATTTACCTGAGTTTCTTCCAGTTTTGCGCGTTGTGCAGGGCTAAGTACCATTTTTATCTTATCCAATGCTGAAGTAAAATGCTGGTGAATGGATCGATCTGCGAAGCGCAGCACAATGGGCGCTACCAAAGCGAAAGCATTAGCCTCTTCCGCGGTAAGCGAGATGGGAGGTAAAAAATACCCACCAACGATATAATACCCTTTATCTGGTTCGAAAGCAATAGGTACCCCTATTTCGTCCATTGCGCGCAGGTCGCGGTAGATGGTGCGTTCGCTCATTCCAAAATGCGTTGCAATTTGAGTAGCATTCATCTGCTTTTTGGATTGAAGCAGCGAAACAATTGCCATAAGTCGGTCGGTACGGTTCATCTTTTAGTGCTCCATCCCCCGATCACTCCGGTCACTGAGCGAAGCCGAAGTGACCGGAGTGACCGGGGTTGGAGCAACAAAAGTACAAACAAAAAAATAATTAGACACAAAATGTATTAAAAATATTATCTTTGCAGCATGGATCTTTATTTTTACTTCATTTTAGCGGTCGTTGTAGTACTCATTGTAGTATTGCTCCTGCGCAATAAGCAAGAACTGCCCCACACCGAGCAAGTGCCTAAGTCACTCTACGATGCAGCAGTAGCGCAACAAGAACAAACTCGTACTGATCTTATCCTTCGCGAGCAGGAATTAAGAACAATATCGGGGCTATTGGCTGCGCGCGACCAGCAGATCGTGCATTTGCAGGAACGGTTGCGGGTACAACAACAAGAAATGCAACAGTCCGAAACTCGGTTAAAAACTGAGTTTGAAAACCTTGCCAACCGATTATTAGAGCAAAAAGGTGCGCAAATGAGTCAAAGCAATGCACGCCAAATGCAATTAATCCTTCAACCCTTGCGCGAAAAAATACAGGAATTTGAGGCTAATATGGAACGCAAATTTGTGGAAGAAACCCGCGAAAAATCGGGACTAAAAAAAGAAATTGAGCAATTGCACTCCCTCAACCTCCAACTTAGTCGCGATGCCAATAACTTGGCTTCTGCACTAAAGGGACAAAGCAAAACCCAAGGAGATTGGGGCGAAACTCAGTTACAAGTACTACTCGAAAACTCAGGGCTACAGAAAGGCGTACACTTTACCACCCAAGTCACGTACCAAGACCAAGCGGGTGCGTCAAAACGCCCCGATTTTATTATACAATTACCCGATAACAAACAACTCATTATTGACTCTAAAGTATCGCTCACCGCGTTTGAGCGTTTTTATAATGACCCCGATTCCACACAAAAGGAGAAACACCTAAAAGCGCACATTGAAAGCATTCGCGCACATGTGAATGATTTAAGCGGTAAAAACTACCAAAATC
>JAAFHO010000133.1:9000-10500 GCA_013297575.1 Chitinophagales bacterium | reverse complement strand
AGTAGATGATATTTTTATGATTTTCCATTGCGGATCAGACAAAGTATATCGCGAAGCCAGTTTTGCTCAAAATATGAGTATCAAAGGCAATGCAAACCTGAGTGTTGAATTCGACTTAAAAAAGGTGTTTTATGCCGATAATGCTTGGTGGGATTTAACACAGGACAAGAATGCATTTACTTCTAACCTCGCTACCGATACCCGTGTTGCAGCAGTATTGATGGATAATTTTGACAATGCTACTACGATTAAGTTTTAAATAAATTATTTAAAAAAAACTTGAGCATGAAAAAGACAATAATATTTTCCCTATTTTTAACTGCTTTGGGCGTTATTGCTTGCAGAAGAGATTGTGGCGAAACGCCTAATTCAGGAGACTTGGTACAATATCCATACAATCCTCAGCCCTATACCATCAAAAAACCGGCGCACTATCCAGAAGTACCCGTCCCTGCCGATAACCCAATGACTTACGATGGCGTACAATTGGGTCGTCATTTATTTTATGATCCCATTTTGTCGAAAGATAATACCATGTCTTGCGCTTCTTGCCATTTTGCGGAAAAGAGTTTTACGGATGGCAAACGAGTTTCCAAAGGCATTGATGGCATTTCGGGTACTCGCAGTTCGATGAGTTTGATGAATATCGCTTATGTTGTACCCAACAATCCTGCGGATACCTTTTTATTATTTTGGGATGGTCGGGCTAAGTCGCTAGAAACTCAAGCATTGTTGCCGGTTGAAGACCCCATTGAGTTGCACCACCTTTGGCCAAATATTATTGAAAATCTCAAAAATCACAGTACATACCCACAAATGTTCCGAAAGGCATTTGGCATTAATGATAAAACCGAAATTACAAAAGAACTGGCTGCTAAGGCGATTGCACAATTCGAACGTATTATGATTGGAAGTGGCACCTCCATTTACGATCGTTATTTAAACGGCGAAAAGGACCTACTTCAAGACGAAGTGCTAGACGGCAAACTGATGTTTTTTGATGAAGGATCTCCATTCGGCTTACCAGATGCAGAGTGTTTTCATTGTCACGGAACTGGCACTTTAACAGGAAAAGGCTTTTTCAACAACGGCCTTGATCCGTATGACCTCTTACAAGATGCTGGACGCGAAAAAGTAACTAAAAATCCTAATGATCGCGGCAAATTCAGGACAAGTACCTTGATGAATATCGAAAAGACGGCGCCTTATATGCACGATGGTCGCTTTTCTAACCTCACTCAAGTAGTAGATCACTATCTTTTTGATGCCATTCCGACACCCTATCCCAATCCCAACCTCAACCTAATCATCAATAAAAAGCAATTATATACGCCTTATCACCGCGATGCATTGGTCGCTTTTTTGAAAACATTGACCGATAACGAATTTATTAATAACCCAGATATTCAAAACCCATTTTAATATTTTTTAAAGATGAAACAATACGCATTCTTATTATTTATTGCCAGTTTTCTAGTTTTTAGTGGTTGTAAAGACTCC
>JAAFHO010000133.1:0-8980 GCA_013297575.1 Chitinophagales bacterium | reverse complement strand
GAGGAAAAAGTAGCCTTTACGTTGACTTTTAAAGCGCTGTACAACGGAGTACCTTTTGCTAAAAACAAGTATTACGATTACGATACGTACAAAATTCAATTCTCCAAGTTTCATACTTACCTCTCTGATATTACTTTATTGAATGGCAGTAAAGAAACACAATTGAGTGAAATTGAATTTATTGATTTTACACCCGGTTACGCCACCAACGACAATGCAATAGATGTGGTGGTGAGGGTAAAAGCCCCTGCTGGTGACTATACAGGTGTAAAAATGGGTTATGGTGTAAAATCAAACTTAAATAGTAAAAAACCTGCGAATTACGCTTCTGGCCACCCACTGGCCAATGAAGATGAATATTGGTCGGGTTGGAAAAGTTACATTTTTGCCAAAATAGAAGGACAAACAGATAGTAATAACGACGGTACAGACGAAATTTTTAACCAATTCCATTTTGGTTCTGATGCAGTATATCGCACCTTTTCGTTTGATAAGGATTTAACCATTACGGAAAATACGAATATTGGCATCGAAATAGACGTAAAAAACATCTTTTTTGCCAATAATACGTGGTGGGACATGCGTTTGCCCGACAATGGAGGCACCTCGCACTCGGCAACAGATGTGCGAGTATCAAGTGCATTGGTAGAAAACTGGGATAATGCGACTACGATAAAATAGGTTTTCTCTTGACAATTCATACAAAACACCTATCTTTGTAGTATGGACAGGAAAAAAAGCATGAAAAAACTCATTAATTCGGCCATGGAAAGGCTACACATCATCAAACACCAACAGGGTTGGGTACTATGGAAAGGTGGCGATTTGGTAGTTCCAGATATTTATACGTCTAAGGAATCGGCTATTGTGCACGCACGCACGCATGGCCCATCCGATGAATTAATTATACACCGCCAAGACGGGACCATAGAAAGAATAGAGCGGGCTAATCAATAAATGAGTGATCTTTTTACAAAAAATGTCTTCATCAATTGTCCTTTTGATGAAAAATATCGGGTATTACTAAAGCCCCTCCTGTTTACCATAAAGTATTGTAGCCTCAACCCGCGTATCGCTTCTGAACGTATGGATTCGAGCGAAGTACGTATTGATAAGATTCAAGCAATTATAGAGGCTTGCAAATATAGTATCCATGATCTTTCCCGCATTAAAGCCACCGAAAAAGGTGAATTTTATCGCTTAAATATCGCTTTAGAAATAGGCTTAGATATGGGTTGTAAACTGTATAACCCCGATCCAAAATACAAAACCAAACAGTCCTTGATCCTTGAGGGCGAAAAATTCAGTTATCAAAAAGCATTATCTGATCTTTCCGGCTCCGATGTCCGTTGCCATCACGACGATCCTGAGCAGCTGGTAGAAGAAGTACGCGCATGGCTGGCCTCCTTTGTGGAATGGGATTTGCCTGGCCCCAATACAATTTGGTATGAGTACAACGCATTCAATATGGACTTATTTACTGAATTCACGGCCAATGGTTTCAAAAAAGATCAAATTGAGCAGTTAAATATGCCGGAGTATTTGAGGTATTTGAACCAATGGATTGATTTGAAGCGGGTTTGATGTATGTGTTTTTGGAGGCAATTATTTTATTAATATACTTGCATACATGAAACAGATTACACATTAATCAGGACATGAAAAAATGATAAGACGTAAATTCATAAAAAAAGGATTCATCAATTTAGGGGCAGTGTTAATTTCGCCCTCCATAATTACTTCCTGTAAAAAAGATGACCCCATCGTGGGTAAATCAGTCATTGTAGTAGGTGCAGGCATATCGGGTTTAGCGGCTGCGAGGCAACTAAAAGACAAAGGTTTTGAGGTAACCGTGCTGGAATCACAGGAAAAGGTTGGCGGTCGTCTTCGCACCAATAATTCGCTTGGAGTGGCCTTCGATGAAGGTGCAAGTTGGATTCACGGTATTAACAGCAACCCAATTACTGATTTAGCACAAAAAGCGGGAATGAACACTTTCCACACGGTAGATGAAGACATTTTATCTTATGATATAGGCGGCGCATTGAGAAGCGAAAATGTGTTTAATAATGCGGAAGCAGCATATTTTGATATTTTGGAAACGTTGATGAGCAACGGCAGCGCAACAAAAAGTTTTTCCACTGTTTTCTTTGAAAAATACCCTCAATACGCCAACGACCGCCTTTGGAATTTCTTCCTTTCTACTTATATGACCTTTGACCGAGGCGACTTAGACAAGACTTCTTCTTTGCTCTATAATGAAGGAGAGGAATTTGATGGCATTGAGGTGATTTCTACCAATGGTTTCGATCTGATTCCAAAATATTTAGCCACTGGCTTAGCAGTTCAACTCAACCAAAGAGTGACAATGGTTGATTATTCTCAAGAGAAGGTAAAAGTAACACATAACGGTACGATAAGTGAAGCAGATTATGCAATTGTAACGGTTCCTCTTGGCGTTTTGAAGCAAAATAGTATCCAATTTGTACCTGATTTGCCTGCGATTAAGCAAACTGCCATTGAAAAAATAGGAATGAACTGCGTTAATAAGTTCTTGCTGACTTGGGATACGGCTTTTTGGGATGATGTACAGTACATTACTTACACACCCGAAATACGAGATAAATTCAACTACTTTGTTAATGTAAAAAAATTCCATCCTTCGGTCAATGCCCTAATGACTTTTGCTTATGCAAACTATGGCCGACAGACTGAAATCATGACAGATGCACAGATCATTGAAGAAATCATGGTGCACCTTCGTGATATTTATGGCAGTAATATTCCCAATCCAACCAATATCCTTCGCACAAAATGGAATACAAATATAAACTCATTTGGATCTTACTCATTCACCGCAGTAGGCACTGAAATGCGTCATTTTGAAGATTTAGCAGCAGAAGTAAATAATAAGCTATTTTTTGCAGGCGAGCATACTGAAGTGGATTATTTTTCGACAGCACACGGTGCTTATATGAGCGGTATTAGAGAGGCTGAAAAGATCATTGATCTACAATGAGGAATAACATATTCGCTCCATTATATACTCGAATATTTATGTCGCGGAATAGGTAGATTTGTTACTATATTCCGCGACATGCCCTTTTCTTAATCCCGACTAAACACCACCGAAAATGGCTTTTTAATCCTATTCACTTTTCCATCAGCGCTAAAAATTTCCATAAAAAGAATATAAATTCCAGGCCTAATTTTACTGCCATCATCGGAGTCGCCGTCCCACCTGAGCGCGCCTTGTACGCCTGCGAGTTCTTGCTTCAATATTTTTTTGACTGGAATACCCTCAGCATCGTATATCGTCACAGTGGCTGAATAACCTGGTTTTTGCAAATTAAATAGTATGTCGAGATAATCCTCCACGCCATCGCCATCAGGCGACACATGGCTCGACGACAACGTAATCAAATCATCTGAATTGGGCTGTACAGCAGATTGTTGGCTATTAGGTTGCGTTGGAGTGCCATTATTTGCCGCAGAAGTCCAATTATTGGCGTTATTGGTCGGCGCATCAAAACGGATACGTTCGATGGATACCCCTTCCCTATCTCCGATACTCAGTAATTTGTTATGTAAATCAACCGAATAGTTAAAGGAATCCATAGTGATCGAACTGGCTCCATCCGACCAGTAAAGCGTAATATTTCCATCACTATCATCCAAAGAGGGCAATGATTGGGTGAATACGCGACCTTCGCGCACATCTTGAAAACGCTCTATGATATTGGTGCGGTCGGTAGTAAAAACGTAGTAATCGCCCGGCAAAAATAGGCGATCATTAATAATTTTAACCCCTGTGGTGGATTTGGCGTAATTGGCCAAATAGAAACCATTCCAATAAAATATTTTATCGCTTTTGTTATATAATTCCACAAACCGACTACCACCAGTGGACGGGTTAAAAAGCAATTCATTGACCAATATATCGCCTGCTTCCGGCTTTTCTGGCACACCAAACACGAATTTACTATCGGGAGACAAAGAATTACCCGAGCAATCCGTCAGATTGGGGCTAAAAGTAAGTTCATACACTGTTTTTAATTGCATTGGAGTGGACAGTGTAATGGTAGCCTTGGCGCGGTTATCTCCAAGGGGGGCAATATTGGCAATATCTAAATCAGGGGAGAAAATATAATTATTAGGATTGTTTAATGTGCTGATTTCCATACCTTCGGAAAAGGTAACGAGCAATACATTGGCATTCACGACATTTACTTCAAATGGCGTTGGCGCAATTTCGTCGGGTGCTGTGCTGTATGCAAAATTCTTTTTCCCAGGAGACCCGCCGGGCAATTGTGGGCATGATTGCCAATTTTGGCTGCCTAAACACACTAAATCTGGATTAATACGCTCCAGCGACCAGCCACCACCACGTTTTGCTACGTCAGTATGCCAATCGTCTAAATAAGTAATTTTGTCAATCACAAGCCCTTGTTGATTAGTCAGTATTACTTGATCCAAATCATCATTGAGTGTTGGAAAACTGGTAATGGATCGGATACTAGGCGTAAAAGTTGACAATAAGGTAGCGGCAGTACTAGAACACAACACCAATACCGAATCAGGTTTCAACAAATAATCCGGCAAAGGCTTTGGCGTACTGCTACCATCGGCAATATTCAACTGAGAAAGACGAATATATTTGTTAGAACGATTGAGTACCTCTACCCATTCCGCCGACTCTGGAAGTCCTTGACCAGGAGAAGGATTTGACATAATTTCATTGATCACTATGTCAAATTCAGCAGCAGGTTCTTCTAGTAAAAATAAAAATTCTTGCTGTTGGGTAGCAGCCGTGTTGCCTAGCCAGTCGCGCAAATTCGTGCATTGCAGGGTATTCGTTGCACCATTGACAAATGAATTTGCAAAAGTGAGCACTACCCTATCCGCTTGCGAACTGGACCATGTTGCGGCAGCAGGTACAATTCCGCCACCCAGTATATAATTGGCTAACGTGACCGCCGAAATAGAATCCAAAGGTTCGTTAAATTGCAATGCAACTGTTTTATTATCAATTACTTGTGTGGACACATAAACAGGTGACTCTTTATCGGAAGAATCGGCTTTAACTGTAATATCATCAAAGAAAAACTTGTCTTTCCGTGTCGCTGTATAGAGACAGTAAAAACCAAACCATTTGTTGCCATTAATGGCCAAAGCGTTATCGTTAGTGGTAAATTGTGGTGTTAGTGCGCCTCCGTTGGTTCCCATCATGGCCGTCCAGTTGCCTGTTGCGGTACGGCTTATTTGTACCCTTATATCGGTAGGGTCGGTACCTACTTCGCCAGCAACGCCCGTTCCAATCAAAGTGGCTACGTTATTTTGTCGGCGATAAAGCCGCAAGGCATCGGCACTACCTGTTTCGCCTATTTCTAAATAATAGCCATCTGAATCATTCGATAAACTGTTGGCTACCAGCCAAATACGCAATAAATTAGCCGTCGTTGGCCCAAATTCTAACCTAGTTTTAAAATCCCAAACCGCTGCATAAGGAAATTTTGCTTTGGTCATCAGTATCGAATTACCAGCATCTGGAGCATTTAATTGCAATTCGCTTGCTGCATTGATGATAAATTCTGTTGGCTCCCCTTCCCAAACAAGATTGGAAGTAAAATTACCATCAGAGAAATCATCTGAAAACTGAGCTTGGAGTGTAGTACCCGCCGCCCAGATAAGGATAGTTAATAATAGTTTTTGTTGCATAAAAATGTATTCCTTATTTCCTATTAAATTCTTTTTTTTTCTTACGTTGATAACGCCTGCTCAGTGCTCCAATCAAAACGCCTGGCGTAAACCAAGGCAGTAAATGAATATACCAAGGCATTGTTTCTGGTATGATATAAGCAGAAATATTAACACTAAACGCCGTGAAAGCCGCAATATAAGCCCCCATAATTTTACCTAAATGCCCGAAATACCAATGCATAGGTGGCGAAGGCCGCTTTCCGCTATAAAACAAGAGGTCGTTCCTTGTATTTAACACTAAAAGAGTACCAAATGCAAGAAAAAGCATGGAGATGCCTTGGATACTTAAGTAAAAGAAATATGCTGCAAATCCGAGCATCACAAAGCCACAAGCCAAAGCAAATATAGAGATGCCCCAGTCAATTTTATTGGCTTGTGTATAAGATTGTTTCATAGTTAACACACGAACGCCAGTAAGGGCTAAATAATAACTTAAAACGCCTATACACATCAAAAACTGCATTTTTACGGAATCTGGTTTTAGTAAAAACAACATACATGTGGTGACAAAAACGCCTGTCATCGCCCAGAAAAAGACTTTACCCCAAAAACGATGCAACTTCCCTCCCTTATCCGTAAACATCGGAATAAGACCTGTTGTGAGCGCGGTTGCGCCCAACAAGATATGAATAATTAGAATAATTTTATACATCGGTTTGTTTATTTTTATTGTTTCAATCCCATTCTAGGTTGCCCTTTTCCATTTACGCTTATAGAAAAACCGCGCATAGGCAACAGTTGATTGGAAGGAATTAATTTGCCATTTGTGATATAATCTTCGTGCATTTTTTTTATATTTTGCCCAGTTTCTTTTGTTAATACGCTAAGAAAATGCTCAAAACCAGTCAATACATCCCGATTTTCTTTATAATAGTAATTCAAAAATTCCAACAAAACATCGTGCAGTCCATGCCTATTTTGCGATTTTTGTTCAATCAACCGATCCAAATGGTAAGCAAAAACAAATCCACGCAAATAGGGCAATTCATTAGCATCTCGATGTTTAAAAAAGTTAGCTGAGATATACGAATTAGGTTGTTCGGCTACTTTTGACTCCCACAAACCTTTGAAAAACCGTTCATTGATCGCTATAATAAAAGTATTTGTATCTAGCGAACCACAACTCAATTGATTCAAATATGAAAAATATTCTGTGAATCCTTCACTAAACCAAGCCAACTGCATATCGTTTGGCTGTCCACCGTTACGAATTTTTACCCCAATCCAATCGTGCATCAATTCATGGTGAAAAAGCCGAGCTAGATCTGATAATTTAAAGCCAGTAACAGGTGTTGCAAATACAGCAAATGAGTGTATCAAACCCGTACCCAAATAAGAGGTGTATCCTTCAGGCGCTTTCATCGGCATAATTGTTACGGTGTAGTAAGGGACAGCGTAATCCTTCCAAAAAAAGCGTTGGTAGGCTACCGTCTGATTCAAAAGAAACAATACCGCTGTATCCGAAAAAGCCCAACCATCGCCTCTTATGGCTAAATAAATGGGTTGATCCGCTACTTTTGTTTCCAATAACCGCCATCCTGTGCCTCCAATAAACACAGATTCCATCCAACGGGCATCGTCTGCATTCCAAGTTTGTGCCATTTGCATGGTACCATAACTATTGTGCAAAAGCCAATTGGGTGGAAAACCTTGCCACTGAACCGACACCCTATAACCACGGTTGGCATACGGAGCAATAAACAATCCAACCCCTAAGATATGAAATGCCGCAGCATTAATCCAAGGCCGAAAGGCTAATATCGTACTTGGAACAACCCCTTCCCAATCCTGACAAACTTCATAACTAATAGATATTGAATCATTTGCATCGTGCTTCACAAGAACATCCAAGGAGTCTGTACTCAACAAAATCGGATGCCCACTTTCGCTCCGTAATCGCGAAAAACACCGATACAAATGGTTGGCAGAACCAAATACATTTGGTAGTCTCAACTGTGTTTCACCATCAGCATCACCCATCAAATTCATTTGTACTTTTAACGCGACTAGGTGCTCGGATTGGTCTAAAACGGGCGAAACAATATACGTTACTGTTCCTTGTGCCCCTGCACAATACCACACGCAAATCAAGGCAAAAATCCACCAAGACCTAACCGCACATTGCCCCAAATTTATTGATCCCTCCATGCATCACGAGCATCACTCATGGCCCAAGCAGCCCCATTATTTTCGATAGCATTGAACATTGGCATCCATTCCGCTGGCCCTGCTGATTGCGTCAGTATCTCATGGCGACGCATTTTAAGGATAATATCCAATGGATTTATCATAACTGGACAAGCTTGTACACAAGCATTACAGGTTGTACAGGCGTGTAGTTCTTCTGCTGTAATATAATTGAATAATGATTTGCCATCGTCGTAATTATCGCGGGTGCATTTACCGCTGTCCAAATTAGCACCAATTTCCTCAGCACGGTCGCGCACATCCATCATCACTTTACGAGGCGAAAGTAATTTGCCCGTCTGATTTGCAGGACATTCGGCGGTACAACGGCCACATTCGGTACAGGTATAAGCCTCCAGCACATTTTTCCAAGAAAGAGAAAAAATATCATTAGCCCCAAATTCTGGTATTTCATTGGACCCATTTGGATCGGGATTTTCCAATCCCATCATAATACGTACTTCTTTTTGCACTTCGGGCATATTTTCCATTTGTCCATTTGGCTCCAGTCGGCTGTACCAAGTATTGGGAAACGCCAAAATAATGTGCAAGTGCTTTGAATAAGGCAAATAACACAAGAAACCAAGCACAGTTGCCAAATGCAGCCACCAGCCAAACCGCTCTACACCAATCAAAGCAGCATCGCTCAAGCCACCAAATAAGGCTGGGCCGAGCCAACTACTGATGGCAAAAGCACCAGTGGTATGATAGTGTTCAACTCCGCGCAATTGCAATGCCTTATCGCCGCCATTCATGCAAAAAATACCTGTAATCAATATGATTTCGGCAATAAGGATCAAATTGGCATCTCTTGTGGGGAAGCCTTTTAATTCCGGTTTTCTGAACCGAGCAATATTCAGCACATTGCGGCGTGTTAAAAAGGCAATTGTGGCGACAAATGCCAGCACCGATAATATTTCGATAAAACTAATAATAAAGGTGTAAAGCCCACCGAGGAATGGTGCAAAAAAACGGTGCGTACCAAAAACGCCATCAATCACAATTTCAACCAATTCGATTTGGGTAATCACAA
>JAAFHO010000132.1 GCA_013297575.1 Chitinophagales bacterium | reverse complement strand
TCTATGCTCCTCCAACCATTGCTCGAAAATGCTACGATACACGGCTTGAACCAAGATGGCGAGACATTAATCGAGGTAAGGTTTGATATGGTTGGCAATCGGCTAAGGTGCCAAATTACGGATAATGGTATTGGTATCGAAAAAGCAAAACAAACGAAAATTACACTTAATCCGCAACACAAATCCAAAGGCATGGAGTTACTGTTCAAAAAAATACAAACCCTCAATATCTTATACCACCACGATATTGATTTAACGGTGAATGACCGAAAAAACGAACAACCCGGACAAGCAGGCACCCGTGTTGTGGTTTCTTTTTCACTACTGAATCAATCGCAACTCCCCAAAATTGATAATGAGAAAAATTAGAGCAATAATTGTTGACGACGAAAGTGCAGCACAAAAAACACTGATTGGTATGTTGGGCGAGTTTTGTCCACAGGTAACCGTTGTGGCCAAATCCAATAATATTAGCGAGGCTATTGTACTTGTGGAACAGCACCAACCCGATTTGCTATTCCTCGATATTCAAATGTCGCCCTACGAAAGTGGTTTTGATTTGTTGAACCGTACCAAAAAAATACAATATGGTGTCATTTTTGTTACTGCTTTTGCACAATATGCCATCAAAGCCATCAATGCGGTACAGCCTTGGGCTTATTTAGTTAAGCCATTTAGTTCCGATGACCTGATGGAAGCTGTGCGAGCAGCTTATAAAAAGATAATGGAAAACTCGGAAAGCACTACAAGCACCGAAGACGAACATAAAGGTATTGTAGTTTCCGATGCCAGAAAAGGGCAGATTATCTTGAGGCTTAAAGAGATCGTTTATTGCCTAGCAGACCAATCTGTGGTTGAAATTGTCTATTTAAAGCAAAATCAAACGGAGAAAATATATACCTACCTGTCCTTGAAACATATCCAGAACCAACTGCCTGAAATCCAGTTTTGTCGCACGCACCACGGTTCTATTGTAAATCTGGCGTTTGTGGATCGTTTTGAAAAAGTAGGTCGCTCAGGGATAATATATCTGACTAATGGTGTTCAATTGCCTGTTTCCGTAAAAAAAACGGAAGAGTTTGAACAGCGTTTGAAGCGTTTTTTGGCCAATGGCTATTAACTAGGTAGATTTTTCAACAACGATAAATTGTATTTTGATCGAACGATCAAAGCACATATTAGGGCTATAATTATTTTTATCATACAGGAAGATAGATATCAAATTGAGCACCTTTGTCTGTATCTCCAGTTGCTATAATGTAGCCATTGTGTGATTCTACAATTTTTTTGCAAACGGCAAGGCCAATACCCGAACCAGTGTATTGGCTGGTATGCAGCCTGTGAAACACTTTGAAAATATCATTTTTGAATTTATTGTTAAAACCAATACCATTGTCACTAAAGGTAATTTTAAACCACTGCTTTGGCGGTTCGCCTGCAGTACTGGCAGGATTATCTGTCGTTTTTGTGCTACTTATTTTTATAATCAGCGGTACATCTTGGTTTGCGAATTTGATAGAATTACTGATAATGTTTACAAATAACTGTTGCAGTTGAAAGTTAATACCTTTTACAGTGGGTAAAGTACTTATATCAATCGTAACTCCGTTTTCTTCGAGGTCTTCTTTTAGATCTATGACGACTTCTTTGACAATACTATTCAAATCCACTCGCTCAAATTTTGCTTCTTCGTACATTAAACTTGCATAAGAAACCAGTGCTTCAATAAGTCGCTGCATTTTAGCTGCTGACGCTTGCATCCGCACAATATTTGCATTTACAATATCCGGAATTTCATCACTGTATTTTTCTAAAACAATGGAAGCATATATTTGAATTTTTCGCAAAGGTTCTTTCAAATCGTGGGTGCTTATCCAGTTCATATTGGCCAGTTCATCATTGGCTTTTTGTAGTTTTTCATTAAGGCTGCGGTATTTTACTTCTTCCTCTATTAAATCAATTAAGTGTAGTTGCCTTTGTATCACCAATGATATGGCAACCGCTGCATCTAATTCGGGCCTTAGCCATTCAGTGCTTTGACATTTAACAGATTCGCTCCAAGCCGCGAACGATTTTCGGGGCGTGATCAGATTGTTTTGCTCATTGAGGAGTATCGCTTTATTGGGATCGCCTCCCCACAGTTTGGTTGTTTGTATTTCGGGGCGCATCCAAAATATAGCATTGCCCGGTAGTAACCCCAGCTGATGGTAACATATTCCGGCTACACTATTGCACATTGCTTTGGCAGGCAAGTAATCATCCGCAAACCGCGATGTACTAAAATGTTCATTTTTTATATTTTTTAGAATCCAGTCTGTCATTAACTGTATTTCTTCTTTTGGCGGCACTATACCTGCGGTAAATAAATTACCTTTATGTATTATTGCAATGCCACCTGCATTTAAAAGATTTTGAAGCAATTGCAGTGTTGATTCGTTGCTAATAACAGGCTGTTCTTTGGCAAACTGTTCGCTCAGGTTCTGTAACTTTTTATTGGTTTCTTTTGTGAGTTCAAATTCGTCGGCCACTTGCCGCACATCAATTTGCGATTGAAGAAAGACAG
This sequence comes from Chitinophagales bacterium, assembly GCA_013297575.1. Lineage (GTDB taxonomy): Bacteria > Bacteroidota > Bacteroidia > Chitinophagales > Saprospiraceae > M3007. The sequence continues at coordinate 8,079 of JAAFHO010000132.1, read as the reverse complement.
CCTGCAAATGCGCAGCAATTCGCACATAATAAGGAATATATTTTGGAGAGGAATGATGACAGGATATAAGCCCCCATAATTTCTTATTGTGAATTAAGGAAATGCTAAAAGACGCAGCTACACCCATGTTTTTTAGGTATTGGATATGTATGGGCGACACCGAACGCAAAAAAGAAAGACTAAGGTCTAATGTAGTTGCAGACCCGCTTTCTTCTTCCTGTGCAAATAAAGGGACTGGCTCATATTCCACATCTGCTATCATTCTTACATGATTGCGCAAATAAAGGTCGCGGGCTTGCACCGGTATATCTGTATGAGGATAAAAAAGTCCTAAAAACGGTTCCAGGTCATCCTCTTTACTTTCGGCATACACTTCACCATTATAATCTTTGTCAAATCGGTAAATCATCACACGGTCGTAACCAGTAATCATTTTGGTTTCATTGGCAATATCTTGACAAAGATTCTTTAAGTTATCCGACCTTTCTGTATGGTAAGCAAAACGTTTGGTCTGTATATACAGTTCGGGCAAATAATTATGCTCTTCTGCAAAAGGTTCCATCTCTAAAATAAACGTGTCACCGCTATTATGAGCCGATGTGCTATATAACTTGCCCTGTAAAGAAAAAACAAAAGGGCGTTCCATTTCTCTACCGTCAAATTGGTATTGGGCAGTAAATGCATTTATTTCTGCTGCATCAAAAAATAGATTTAAACTTTTACCTATTATTTCATTCAATGGTAACTGAAAATATATTTCGCAATTTTTGCTTGCAAAAGCAATGGAATAATCAACTATTTTTACAGCCAGCAAAAAGCCATGTGGCTGTATGCTGCCCGGTATATGTATGGGTTCGCTTTCGCAATTCGTTATAGTTACTTCATGGTCAGGAACCAAATTCTTAATTTTCATATTCAGTAAATTGGTATTTTATTTCTAAACAAGTGTTTAACAAAGCAAATGTATGTACAGCACTGTCAATAATTTCATCTCTTTTGTCTATGGTGGTACCCGCTTCACCAAGCAATTGCAAAAAGATTTTCCACATACTGCCTGTTTTTCCAGCATAAGCCATTAAATAAGTGGTTTTTCCGGCTATAGCATGACCCAAAACTGTTGCCAAATGCTTGTTAATAATTTGCCCTCCGAGTGTAGAACCTTCCAAAACGTACATGCCTCCCAATACAGCAGCGGTAGTCTGGTAATGTGTATTGAATAGTTCCTCGTTCAAATAAGGCTCTGCCGCTGTATGATGCAACATGGTAAGGTCGGCTTGTATCAAGTGTGACTTTCTTCTATCATCGAGTTGGAGTACTTCATAGTCCTTTAATAGTGGAAACGCCATCTTTTCAAAACCATATACAAAACCGTAGAGGCTTTTAAGGTAATGGGCATAATGAGTAATAGTTACATGCTTACTCATCAGTAATTGTGAACTTACGTTTTGCTCAATTAACTGGTGACTACGTGCTGTTTGGCTCCGTAACTGCTGTAAAAAACTAGTTGCATCCAAGTCTTGCTATGTTTTTATAATTTAATAAATCGTTTATTTTAACCCATCCCAATTAAGGTTGAGGCATTGTTCCATCATGTTTTTAAAATGGGTGTAGCTGACAGGTTTGGCAAGGTATAAATCGGCACCATTTTTATATGCATTTTCTATTTGTTGTGGTTGGGATGAAGTGGACAGGATAACAATTTTAGTACTGTTCCACGTTTCATTGCTTCGTATTTCACTTAGACATTCAAAACCGTTTTTATACGGCATGTTCAAATCAAGGAAAATCATTTCGGGCATTAAGGTTGCTTGGTTTAAAAAAGTCATTAGCAAGTTTCCGTCGGCAGCTATTGTAACAATTATATCTTTTTTCAATTCAGATATAACTGCTTTAAAAAGGAATGCATCTTCCTCGTCGTCTTCTGCGAGTGCAACATTTTTAATTTGAATTTCGTACATTTCCTCTGATCAGATTTCGTTTTTAAGTTAAATCATTCCTAAAAAGTATTACTTATTTTGTAGTTACACCGTATTTTTGATCTATTAGCCTGTTGAGCGTCATTTCAATTGTGTTTTTCAGTTGTTCAAAGCTGTCGGACTTACGGATAAAGCTAGTAGCACCTATTCTAACAAGTGTGCTGATCAAGTGCTCTTCAAAATCAATACCTTTAGTAAAAGAAGACGTGAACATCACCACCTGCAAATCTTGGAGTTTTACATTTTCTTTGATCTCAATTAGACATTCAAATCCTGTTTTGTAAGGCATGCTTAAATCCAGAAATAAGATATCATACCTGCTGGTATCGTTTGAGTTTGTAATAAGGTATTTCATGAGTTCCACGCCATTCCTAAATGTTGTCAGATTTGTGACTATAGGCAGATATGTTAGCGCTTTTTCAAAAAAAAACTGGTCTTCCAAGTCGTCATCTGCAAGGAGAATATTAAGTGGTTTAATCATTTTTTACTCTGTTATTTCTTTTCATAAAAGTTTTTTATATCGTTAACAACCCAATTTGTTGTGCGCCCAATTTGTTTAAATAACGGTGGTGCAAATTTCGGTGTTTTGTAATAAAAAACATTTACATAATTTCTTTAAAAAGTTATACAATTCACACATTATTTTATTATAACATAAGGTACTAAGGGCGTTTATTTGTAAAAAAGTATAAATATTTTAAATTCATAAAAATTTGATTTGCAAATAATTGCATTCATTTTGACTTGTTATTCTTTAAATGCCGAGGAAAGTACTTTGTCTGTTTTACAAAAGTATAAAGTGTGAAAATTATAAATATTTTCTGTGATTGTGTAACGCGTATTGCTTGTTACGCAATGACCTTTGTGGCATTAATTTTACCTTCATCATCTCCACTCCTAAGATTAAACCATTCTATCAAAGACAACAAAATTGCATTAAAAACATGAAAAGAATACTCATTATTAACGGGCATCCGGATAAAAAAAGTTTCTGTTTTGCGCTCGCAGAAAGGTATAAAAAAGGGGCAGATTCGGTAGGGGCAGATTGTAAACTGGTTCATTTAATTGATTTGGATTTTAATCCCTCTTTGACTTTTGGCTATCGAATGATCAGTAAATTAGAGCCTGATTTGATTGAAATGCAAGATGAAATCTTGGCGGCCGACCATTTAGTATTGGTTTATCCTAATTGGTGGTCAACGTTTCCGGCCATTTTAAAAGGCTTTGTTGATAGGGTTTTTGTACCAAATTTTGCTTTCAAATACCGTGAAAATTCACCGTTTTGGGACAAATTATTAACAGGAAAGACCGCAAGACTTATCGTAACAATGGACACTCCAAAATGGTACTATTGGCTCGTTAATAAAAATGCTGGTCATAATGCGATGCGCATTGGCGTGTTGTTTTTTTGTGGGATAAAGCCCGTAAATATCAGCGTCTTTACTCCTATTAAATCATCAGACGAAACCAAAAGAAAAAAATGGCTGGAAGAAGTTGGAGATTTAGGCGAAAAACTAAGATAAGGCATTTATCGGAATAAGAAAACAGGAATACCATGCAAAATTCCAACACAAACCAATACATCATTCCGTTTTACAGATAATTCACATCTATAATCTTTAAGTTTTCATCAAAATTATAAATGATCGGCATCCCCGTCGGGATATTCACATGGGCAATTTCGGTTGTGCTAATATGCTCTAAATACATCTTCAATGCCCTCAAACTATTACCATGGGCAACAATTAAAATATTATTTCCTGCTCTTAGTTTTGGTTCTATCTCCGATTGATAATAAGGCACCGCTCTGTTAAATGTATCTTCTAAACTTTCGCCTCCTGGCGGACAAACGGCATAACTTCGACGCCAAATATCGACTTGTTCATAGCCATATTTTGCAGCCGTTTCTGCTTTGTTTAAGCCTTGCAAATTGCCATACATTCGTTCATTTAATGCCGCATTACAAATAATCGGGAGGTTAGTTTGTGCAATTTCTTCCAAAATAATCCGCATGGTTTCCTGCGCCCGAATCAGCGTAGAAGTATAGGCAAAGGTGTATTTAAACGCTTTCAATTTACCGCCAGCAATTTTCGCTTCGGCTTCGCCCAAGGGGGTTAGTGCAACGTCTAAGTTTCCTGTAAAACGATTTTCTAAATTATACACCGATTGTCCGTGACGAATAAGGGTTAGTTGTGCCATTTTTTGCTTTTGGGATAAATTTAAGGAACTATGTCGAAATAAAGGTACAGATTGATGCACATCTTTTGCCCTCATATTCCCTCTTTTTCTACTTAAATAGGTAAGGCTATTCGCGCAAAAAAACAGAAAATCTGAGACCAAAATCTGAAGCCTGAATTTGTACCTTTATTCCAACATCGTTCCTAAGGTTTTTTTGGGTAAAAAAGATTTTCCAAATCTACTATTTTAGAAATGCGTGAACCTTGCAAATCTTCTCCGTAATTCTGCAAAGCTGCTCATCGTTAAACACCCCACCTTTGCATTGTTATAAAAAACACTTGTAATATAAGTATTATAATTTAGTAACAGTGGAACAATTACAGATCTTTTAGTTGGATTGTTTTTGCCCGCCTTTGCAGCACCCTGAAACGCTTTTTAAGGGATGAATTATACTTCGACGCTATTGGTTTGTCTATGAAAATGGTGTAACGTACCCATAAATCCATGCACAAAACCTAACAACACTCAGTACAAAATAAACAAACAATGAAAAAATCAATCTATTATTTATGCCTTATTGCTGTCATCGTGGCGGCTTCCTGTTCCTCCACTAAAATAACCAGTAGTTGGAGGGATACGAATAAGACTTTGATAATTAACAACTTAAATAAGGTTTTAGTTGTCGCACTTTTCAAAAACGAGGCCGATAGCCGCAAAGCAGAAGACCAAATGACGGGTTACCTCAATGGCAAAGGCGTGGTGTCTTATAATTATTTCAAAAGTAAATTCGATAAAACCAATGAAGATGCTATTCAGCAAAAAATTAAAGCCGATGGTTTTGATGGTGCAATAACGATGCGATTAGTGGATATGGAAAAGGAAAAAATCTATACCCCTGGCAATATGAACACTTATCCTTTGTATTACCGCAATTTTAGTGGGTACTATCACCGTAGCTTTAATTACTATTCTGATCCCAATTACTACACAACTACAAAAATATACACCGTGGAGGTCAACGTATATTCTATCAAAGAGGATAAAATTATTTGGACAGGGCTCACAGAAACGACCGACCCCAAAGGCGTGCGAAAAATGACTGAACAAATAACCAAAGTTGTTTATAGACGAATGCGCAAGGAAGGATTTGTTAGTTCAAAATAAAGTGTAAAACATATAAGAATACGATGGAAAAGCAAAAAAAATCTGCAATTAGAAAGACTCCTGCACAAAGAAAAGTTGCAGAAGTAATGCACGAATTTAAAGAAGGTGACTTGCATTCCGGCAAAAGCGACGAAATTGTTACGAATCGTAAACAAGCAATCGCTATTGCGCTGAGCGAAGCGCAAGCGTTAGAAGAAAAAGAAAAAAAGAATAATATATGAAGGTATTGGTACTTTACGATTATCCTCCTTCACCTGGCGGATTGGCTACGCAGGGTGACCTTTTGTACAAAGGGCTCCTTGAAATGGGGGTGGATGCACGCGCTGTTCACGCTGAATCGGCGCAAGAAAAAGAATGGTATTATCGGTGGTTTAAACCTGATGTTGTGGTTGGTGTAGGCTATTGGGGACACACACCACAATTGGTTTTGCACCCTCAGCGGTATGGTATTCAGCCCGTTCCTTGGTTGGTGGCTGATGGCTATATTGCCAATTATCAAGAAGTGCTCAATGCGCTCCCTTTGATATTAGTTACGTCACATTGGGTAAAAGAGATGTATGTAAGAGATGGGATTAATGGCGATAAAATAGAAGTATTGCCCGTTGGTTGCGATACCGATACTTTTCAGCCATACGATAAAAACGACCCTAAAATCTTAGCAGTTCGAGCGTCTTTGGGTATTTCACCTGAACAATTAATGATTTTGACGGTCGGCGGAGATGCCGCATCAAAAGGCGCACAAGAGGTTATGCAAGCGTTGGCTATTATTGATGCCCAAGCACCAGACTGGAAATATGTGTGCAAAGTGTGGCCTCAACCGCGTACAGAAGCGCAAAATTTTGAAGATTTAAAAATGGCCATAGATTTAGGCATTGAAAAAAATGTTACTTATGCGACCAACACCATTTCTAGAAATTTTATGCCTTATCTCATTGCCGCTTGTGATATTTATGCTGCTCCGTCTCGATTGGAAGGTTTTGGAATGCCACAGGTAGAAGCAGGCGCGTGCGAAAAACCTGTTATCGGCATTAATGCAATGGGTATGTTGGATACTTTAATTGATGGGGAAACTGCTTTTTTAGCCGGTGTTGCTAAAAAAATTGTAGTGAATGAAGTTATTTTAGGCAAAGAATCGGGCTATGGCGATAATCATAAGGTATTGTTCACAGAGCCGCGCACAGTAGATTATCGCGCTAATGTTCAAGATATTGCCAAAGGCTTATTGACACTGATGAACGATGCCGCATTGCGCGAAAAAATGGGTAAAGCCGGTAGAAAACGGGTAGTGGCCAATTTTGATTACCGCATAGTGGCGAAAAAATTTGTGGAAATAATAGAACGCCGCATTTTATGAAAAAAATAAATCAAGAAACCATAGACACTGCCAAAACAGCAGCTCTGGCCGTTTTATTGCACAATATGCACGGTCCATTCCAAGGATTGCCACGTACTGCCGGTTGGGGTTATCCTGAGCCTTATACCCGCGATCTGATGATTTCCATTTTCGGTATCGCTGCTTCTGGAAATAAAGAATTACTGAAAAGTATGCGGAAAACATTGGAAACACTTGCAAAAAATCAGACACCCAAAGGACATATTTCCTCCTTAGTGCATGACAAAGATGACAGAGGATCAAGTGATACCACGCCATTGTTCTTATTGGCTGTTGGTGTGTATAGACAGGTCAATAATGAACCAGATTTTTTAACAGAAGCCACCGAAAAAGCATTGATTTGGATGGAGTATCAAAGCCCATCCGACAGGTATCTAGTGGCTCAACAGCCCACCAGTGATTGGCGCGATGAACAATGGGTGCTGGGTTACGGATTATTTGTCAATACATTGGTTTATAGTTATTTACGCATTTTACATCAAGATGAACGCGCCCAAAAAATACGCCAAGAAATGGGTAGATTTACCATAACAAGTGGCTTAATGCACCACCATGTACATGAGGGTTTGGTGGTAAAACACAAACCTTATTTTGCCTTTTGGTCGTACAAAATTCACAGCAGCGAACGGTTTGATTTATTGGGCAATAGTTTGGCTATTTTATCCGGTATAGCCTCGCCCACCCGAGCAGATGAGATGGTTTCTTGGATAGAAGCGGAATGTGAGGCGATGAAAAATAGAGGCGAATTAGCCCTTGATTTACCGCCCAATTTTTTTCCTTATACCAATCCCGAAGACCCCGATTGGCATGAGCGATATGCCTTATTTAATAATCCAGGTGAGTACCACAATGGCGGAATTTGGCCTTTTATCTGTGGCTTTTATGTGGCGGCTTTGGTAGCCGCAAAACGGTTTTCATTGGCAGAAGAAAAATTAATGGCATTGACCGATTGTATTAAAAAAACAAATTTTAATACAGCGCATAAGCATTCGGATATTGAAAAACTCGAAAATATTGCTGAAAATTTAGATGAAAATGCGGCTTATGGTTTTAACGAATGGATCAAAGCGCAAGACGGCGAGCCTAAAGGGCAAAATTGGCAATCGTGGAGTGCAGCCATGTACCTCTATGCCTGTAAATGTGTGGAAGAAAAACGAACACCCTTTTTTGAAGAAATGAGGAATTTGTGATTGCTTTAATTCCTATGGATACGCTCTAAGTGTACTTACAAAAATACGTATGCTATTGACCATAAAGCGTGAAAACAGGCGTGAATCTTGTAATGTTTTTGAAGATTTGTGTAAAATTATGGCGAACAAGACGACCTACCTTTGTGCTATTATTTAAAAGTCTAAAAAAAGTAAAAAT
>JAAFHO010000131.1 GCA_013297575.1 Chitinophagales bacterium | reverse complement strand
TTTATAAAAAAACCTGTCTCTGCTTATGGATGATTTATCCGCACTTCCAACATCAAAACATAAATAAGATTATTTTACAGTGCATTTAATACTGCTACAAAAAACTTCCAAAACTTCTGGAATGAAGCGATACTTGCGCATTCATCAGGAGAGTGGGCATTAAAGATGTTGGGACCAAAGGACACCATGTCCAAGCCAGGGTAGCGCTCGCCAATGATACCGCATTCCAAACCTGCGTGACAGGCTTCTACAACAGGTTTCTGACCAAACATTTTTTCGTACATCACGACCATTTTTGCTAAAACTGGGGAGTTCGGATTGGGTTTCCAACCCGGGTAAGCGTTGGCCGTTGTTATTTTTGCACCCAACAAATCAAATGGCGCACGAACGGCTGCTGCCACATCTGCTTTCCCTGATTCGATGGCACTGCGCTGGAGTGTACCACAATTGAAATGACCATCTTGCAGTACAATAGCAGCCAAATTGGAGGATGTTTCTACCAAACCTGCTACATCGGGACTCATCCGAAAAACACCATTGTGCGTGGCGCGAATGGCGATTAATAGCCGTTTTTGATCGCGGCTTTTCATCACTTTGGCAGGTGTTGCGACAGCAGTACACGTAATTTTCATTTCCGATTCAATACCGCCGTATTCGTTAGTAATATCGCGCACAATAGCCGCATAAGCCTTTTCAAAAGCCGCAACTTTAGTTACCGCAACCGTAGATCGGCATTCGCGCGGGATCGCATTGCGCACATTACCGCCTTTGATCGAACTGATCCGCAGGCTGGCTTTTGTACATGCTTCCAAAACGCGGTTCATTATTTTATTGGCATTGCCGCGACCGAGGTTGATGTCCACACCAGAGTGACCACCTTTGAGACCGTTAACGATGATTTCGTAACCATTTGCCCCCGCAGGAGTAGCCTCTTCGCCATAGTTCCAATCGATCAAAGTATCGAGACCACCAGCACAACCGATGGTAAATACATGGTCTTCTTCGGTATCGAGGTTGAGCAGGATTTTACCTTTGAGCAAGCCTTTTCCGAGGCTTTTCGCACCGCCAAGCCCTTGTTCTTCGTCTAAAGTAAACAATGCTTCAATAGGAGGATGAGGCATATCTTTCGATGCCAAAACAGCCATAATAGTGGCTACACCGAGGCCGTTATCTGCACCCAGCGTGGTGCCTTTTGCACGCACCCAATCGCCGTCCACATACATTTCGATACCCTGTTTTTCAAAATCAAAAGTAGTGCCTTCGTTCTTTTGATGCACCATATCAAGGTGTGCCTGCATGATGACCGTCTTGCTTTTAGCACGATCCGCAGAAGCAGGTTTTTTAATAATGACATTGCCAAAAGTATCGCGAATGGTTTCCAAGCCCAGTTTTTGACCAAAAGCAACCATAAACAAGGCCACTTGTTCTTCTTTTTTAGAGGGACGAGGAACGGCATTTAGATCCGCAAAGTGGCTCCAGACTGCCGTTGGTTCAATTGAACGTATTTGTGATGACATGTGATGTAATATAGAATAAAAAATAAAAAGTATGTAATTGAATGCGATTTTTAAAGTGATGGCTTAGGATAAAAATTTCAGGTGCAGCGCACCGTAATATTTGTAGCAAAAATCGGCAAAATCAAGGTTGAAGGTGCAGCGCACCGTAACATTAATTCAATATTACGGTGCGCTGCACCTTCAAAACGCGAATATCTCACAATTGCTACAAATATTACTGTGCGCTGCACCTTTTATCAGAAAGCCCTGCGACTTACAGTAGTACTCTTTTTTGAGAAAAACATTAAACAATTTTAACAGAAAAAGCCTAAAAATTGTTATATTCTGCCCTTTTTTATAAAAAATGATAGACAAAGGTACAAAACCTATACACATCAAGCATATTAGTTTTGCCATTCCATGAAGTTCTTAAGTAATAATTGCGTACCTTTGTCCCTTTATGTTACAGTCCTTTTCAGAACTCAACCTCAGTGCCCCCCTGCTCAATGCCTTGGAAGACATGGGATTGACACAGCCCACTCCCATTCAGGAAAAAGCCTTCTCCGTTATTATGTCTGGCAGGGACGTGGTGGGTATTGCTCAAACCGGTACCGGAAAAACGTTAGCGTACCTATTACCGATACTCCGCAATTTCTCTTATTCCAAGCAAAATCACCCGCGGGTAATCATATTGGTGCCCACGCGCGAACTGGTGATTCAAATGGTAGGCGAACTTACCAAAATTACAAAATATATGAATATTCGTATCGCTGGCGTGTATGGCGGTACTAATATTAATACGCAAGCCGCAGCCGTAGGGATGGGTGTTGATATTGTTGTGGGCACACCGGGTCGTTTAATGGACTTGGGATTGAGTCGCGCTTTACTGCTTTCTGGTGTGCGCCAGTTGGTGATAGATGAGGTGGACGAAATGCTCAGTTTGGGTTTTCGGGCACAATTGACCACTATTTTTGACTTACTTCCAAAACGCCGTCAGAACTTGTTGTTTTCGGCAACTATGACCGAAGAAGTAGATCAAGTATTGGAGGTGTTTTTCAATAATCCAGAACTGATTGAAGTGATTCCGATGGGTACGCCTTTGGAACAAATACGTCAATCCGCGTACAAAGTACCCAATTTCATGACAAAAATGAATTTGTTGGTAGAAATTCTTAAAACGGATGAAACCACACAAAAAGTACTCATTTTTGGGGCAACTAAACGGATGGCGGATACTATTTTCGAGCATTTAGAAGCATCTTTCCCGAAACAATTTGGGGTAGTCCACGCGGATAAATCACAAAATTTCCGGATGAACTCGGTGAAAGCCTTCCAAAAGAATTCGATTCGAGGTTTGATTGCTACCGATCTTTTTGCCCGTGGCCTCGATGTAACAGACATTACACATGTGATCAATGTGGACACACCAAAAGAAGCCGAAACGTATATCCACCGCATTGGTCGAACGGGTCGCGCTGATAGTGCAGGTGCAGCGATCACGATGATTACCGAGAAAGAAGAAATATATCAAACCGAAATAGAGGCTTTGATGAAAATAGAGATTCCAATACTCCCCTTACCAGAAAGTGTTGCGATTTCCAACGAACTCATTCTCGATGAGATACCAGTTCCTGCTGGTAAAAACTACTTGCCGCCCACCTCTGTCAAAAGATCGAAAGGCGCGTTCCACGAAAAATTGGATAAAAACAAGAAAGTAAACCGCGGTAACAAGGCGATCAACATGAAACGCGATAAATATAAAAAACCAATTCGGAAGCAGCAGCGTAAAACAAAATAGCCTTTGTAACAGCGTAATTATTCCTTTGGTAGAAATACTTCGGCCATCATACAGCGTGCGCTTCCGCCGCCATAAGTCTCAATGGTAGTGATATCGCTGTACAAAATCTTAGTTTCTGATTCAATGGCACTGATTTGGTCAGCATCCAAGGCACGATAGGCTTGCTCCGACATGACTAAAATGGTTTCGTCTTTGTCGTTACGCACTTGAAGCATGTTACCTGCAAATTTATTCATTTGATCCAAACTGATTTCGATCATTACTTTGTCTGTTTCTGCAAAAGAAGCGACTAACAAAGAACGTTCGCGGGCATCTTGTACCGTATCCATACAAATCACCACAAAAGTTTCGCCTAATGCCATCATCACATTGGTGTGGTAAATATCTTGATTTTGGGCATCGGTAGCATGAAAAACCACTTTTTGATACCCCATAAAACGGCATAGTTCTTCCAATAATTGCCCATCGGTACGGGGACTAAGACACGCATAAGCCAAACGGTGCTGATGGTCAAAAATAATACTACCAGTGCCTTCCAAAAACAGGTTATTGGACTCATAACGCTCAAAATTCTTTCGTTCGCCGTTGTATTTGAATCCACTGGACAATACCGTTTTTATAATATCTTCGTCGCGTTCCAGCCTACGCACAGGAGCGTACATTGGATAAGTTACGATATAACCTTCTTGGTGGAAACTCACCCAATTATTGGGGAATACAGCATCGGGTTTTACAGGAACGGCCTTGTCTTCGGCTACCATTACCTGAACGCCAGCAGCGCGCAAGGTTGCTACAAAGCGATCAAATTCCAACGTGGCTTGCTCGCGCATTTCATCAGCAGAATGGCGTTGGTCGCGACTTTGGAAGGCATTACTTGCGGCAGTTTCTGGATTAAATCCAAAATTTGCAGGGCGCACCATAAGGATATTGGCGGTGGTTTGTTGTCGCATGGGTATCATATTTTCGTATAAAGAAAAAAGAGCGTTGGTAAAGAAAGGATGTGTTATTTATCCAATCTTTACCAACCGCTCCGTATAAATATTCAAATCAAGTGCGACAATTTAGCGCACAATGAGTTTTTTCGTTGCAATACCTTCTGCATTTTGAACAGAAAGCAAATACGTGCCTGATGGCAAGTTCCGAATATCCAATTCGCGATTTATTACGCCTGTTGCTAATACAAATGCGCGCAACGTTCTGCCGGAAATATCGGTAATCGTTACACTGGCATCAGAACTAAGACCCGTTCCAAAAGCCAAGCGAACACTTTCTGAGGCAGGATTTGGAGCGAGGCTAAATTCTAGTTGTGATATTGGGGCGTTAACCGATACCAAAGCAGAAATAACAAAAGTACCTGCTGCCAAGCCGCCCGCTCCATCGCTTACAGAGAAACGGAATGCATCGGTTGTATTGGAAGCGCCATAATCAAAAAAGCGCAACTTACCCGCGTCAATATCTGACTGACGGAATTTATCGCCTATCTTTAGTTGGCCCCAACCATCGAGATTAACGAATCCTCCTTTTGGTTCCGTCATCAGAGTAAATACCAATTGCTCAGCAGTATTATCCGAGTCGGTGGCTTGAAGTAGATCCGTAGGGATTAAGGCACTTGTTCCCGGAGTAAGCGTGAGCACTTTGTTGTTTACAATGATTGGCGAATTAATCAAAACAGCCGAACAAACTTCGAGGTCAATAGAAGTAATAGAACCACCAGATCCTACTTCGTTGTCTTTTACCCAAAGTTTCCATTCACCATTACTGGTTTGGCCATTGAAACCCGCTAATGCTTGTTGTGGGCGAATAATTTGGCCAGCAGGCGGACAAGGGAAAACGGTAACAGAGGCGCCATCATCAAATCCTGCATCCATTGTAATAGAAGAGAAGCCACAACGCTCTTTAAACAATAAGATATTAGCACCACCTGGGCCAATTAAACGTACCTCTAATTGATTGAATGCATCATGGTACATTTTTAGATTTTTCACATTTACGTCGCTAATCGCTCCGCCAGTGATGGCAAGTTTGGCTTCAACAGGTGTTGTACTACCACCACTTATGTTTTTAGGCAAATCTGGAGAAGTAAAGGTATTACAAGCATCCAATTGAGTAGAGAATGCAAATGGTCCTTTCCAACCACTATCACCACATTCGTTGACGGCCCGTACATGCCAATAATAAACAGTACCTTTATCCAAATTAGCTGCACCAATAAGCGTATCCACTAAAATATTTGACTTATTTAATTTGAGCGTACCCGGTGCGAAACTTGGGCTTGTTGCAATTTGTACTTCATAATAGTTCGCATCCACATTTGGTGTCCACTTCAAAATAGGCAATTGGCTCGTGCTGGCAGTCCCATTAGCGGGAGACAATAAATTAAAACTGCTAAAATCATTAGACACTACTTTTACATTAAAACTGGAAGTATCGGCTAATGTAGCCGTAGCAGCATACACCGTAATATCATAAGTGCCTTCCAGTGTGCCTGTAAAGTCGATGCTTAATGTTACATCTTGGCCAGCTGGCGCAGGATTAGTACTAAAAGTAGGAACTGCTCCAGCAGGTACACCGCCCAAAGAATAGGTAACGGGTTCGTTAAAACCTGCCCAAGCACTACTACCGATATTCATGGTAAATGTACCCGGCAAACAGGCTTGAGTTTTCGTATTCCCTATACAAATACCAAAACCAGGAATCGTCGCCGGCTCAATTTTAAAGTTGGTATTTGAAATATCAAAAAATACGTTATCAGCAGCATCTACACGAATACGATTTGTTGTGCCTATTTCATTAGGTACTAATATACATGCAGAACCTGTATTTGGTACACCCGTTGCTAAGGTGATAGGATAAGTAAGACCGCCATCTTTACTCATACGGATATTGACGCTTTTACAATTAACCGGAGCAATATCCGTATTTGCTACACTCCACGTAACATATTGATACTCATCTGGATGCCAAATAGCACCTGCAGCATTGGGGAATGTGACGCGGAAAGGCCCTGCATTAGCAGTAACCTTAAACTCAACTTCTGCAATGCCTACACCGCCGCCACTAGGTTTGTTGTCGCGTGCAGTTAAGGAAAAAGTAAGGTCACGGGTATAAGACGGCAACAATTCATCCTTCGGATTTTGATTGTTAATAATCGCCGACATCTTTGGAAAAGTACGTGTTGGAGAAACTTTTGGCGGATAAGACCTAAACAAAGGAGTGTTTCCTTGTGGTGATCCCATAGGAACTAATGGGCCTGTATCCGATTCTTCCCAGCAAAAAGTAACAGCATCACCATCAGGGTCAACTGCGCTTCCTGTTAATTCAAAAGGCGTGCTTTTGGGCAAAAATTTACCATTAGCATAAGGGATAGTGACTACTGGTGGCTGGTTATTCACCACTTCTTCTGAGCCACAGGTGGTTCCCAGACCATTTTCCACGAAGTTACGAATCTCAATAATGGAACAAACATTAAAATATAAATCAGAGGATCCTTGCACATTATCAGCGCCACATGCACCTGCATAGGACATAATTGTGGTACCGCTACCTGGTTCGCATGCCACACCTGGTGCATCACCAGGGCCTAAGCCACCCATTGTAGGGTCACCACAGTACGTCCAGGTATGTCCTCCTGTCCATTGGTGGCCCATTTCCTGTCCGATGATAGATAAAAAATAAGCACCATAAGGAACATTAGCCGAAGAGCATCCACGTCCTTTAAAGTCGGTACAACAATTACCACCAGCTACACCAATAGCATTACCACCTTGGTAACGAGCGAATACGTGGCCGATATCATAGGTATCAAAACCGATAGTTGCGATCATCGCTGCTGGATTTTGGCTCATCCATTCGCCTACAGTTGTACCAGTGTAAGGGTCAGTTGCAGGATCTAGAAACAAAATAGATTCCACATTATCGACCAAAATCAAGCGGATAGCGAGATCCGTTTCATAAATAGCATTCAATTGCGCTACATAGTTGATCATAGCCGACAAAACGCTTGCGGTAGTACCACCATGATCTTTGGAAAATTCACCTGTTGTTGCGCAAGCGAATCGGTATATCTTTACTTTTACAGGATTAGCCAAGTCTAAGCCGCGCTCTGCTGGTTCCAAACTATGCTGTACAGTAGCACGGGGAGTTCCAGATTCCTTGATTTGATTAGGAGCAGAGCGGTAATCTGTGGTGAGGTTAACCCCCGGAATCTTATATTTTTCGGGGAAAGCCCTATGGTCGTACACCATATAATAGTTATCCTGCCCTTTTACTGCCCTTTCGATGTATTCCATTCCTTTATCCATACGACGGATGGTGCCTTTTAAGCCCCAATCAGGAGAAACAGTAATACGCAATTTTTTAGCAGGTTCATCTAAGGCATAACCCGTATAGGAACGGATTAGCGGATATTTTGCCCAAAGTGCCTCACTTACTAAGCGGTACTCTGCCACAGCGAAGGTCTCAAAAGTGCCGTCGGCTTGTGGGAGGGTGATCGTAAATGGCTTGCCAGTAAAATCGGCAGGTGCTTGGGTTAATTGTTGCTTAATGGCCTCAAAATCCAATTGATAAGAGAAATAGGCATCTGGTTCGAATTCACGAACGCCTCCATCAGCTACTTGGATAGATTCATTCGGAATTTCAGTCCAATAGCCATTAGTGGGCTTTTGGGCAAAAAGCCCCGTAGCCATTAGGGAAAATACGGAAATAAGTAGTAGTTGAATACGCATGAGCGAGTGAGAGTATTTATTATGCTGAAAAGAGTGTAAAATTCGAGCATCGATGGTGGGATACTCAAATGATAATACTTGTTAGGACAAAGGTAAATAGTCCAAAATTGACTTGGGATTTTTTTTTTAGTTTTGCCATTCTTGGGCAGGAATAGTTCGGCTTTTTACTAGTATTGTAAAGGTTTTATTTTAGTTTTTCATTGCTGGCGTGCCGTTGGGCATCACGAGTTGTCTTTTTATCCATGTTTTTTTGGATGGCTTGTGTTAAATCAACGCCAGTTTGGTTGGCTAAACAAACGAGGACAAAAAGTACATCCGCCATTTCATCGGCTAAGTCGGCGGGTGCAGTAGCCGCCATTTCAGGTTTTTTAAATGATTGTTCACCATATAATCGCGACATTATGCGGGCTACTTCGCCTACTTCTTCCATAAGAATGGCGGTATTGGTGAGTTCTGAAAAATAACGGACACCTATTGTTTTGATCCATTCGTCCACTTGGGTTTGGTATTCTCGGATCGAAATATCTTGATGGTCTTGCATAATTTTTTTAAAACAATTAAAAAAGAGCCACCCCGAAGTAATCGGAATGGCTCTTTATATTTTTCGAGTAATGAAATTTCAATTAGTAACGACGTTTTTTACGTTTTGTTTTGAACGTGTTACCAGCATTATCGTTATTACCGGTTGGGCTACCATTACGCGTCATTGCACAACGGAAACCTACGGAACGGCTTGATTTATCTTCGTCCAAATAGCGGCGTGAGCCAGGAGAAAGCCAAAAAGCGCGATCGGCCCAAGAGCCACCTTTAATAACGCGTGCTTTATCGCTTATCAAAGTACTCAAACCATAACGGTATTCTACTGTAGATTCAGCATCACCATCTAAATAGTTCAAGGCATCCGGGCGCTTATAGTTATCGCGTAGTGCAGTAGAAGTAGTATCCACCAATTGCTTTTGAATACGTCCAAGACTATCCAGTTGAGGTAATCCATCGGCATCCAGTGCATTGGTATAGAACCTATTACCACGGAATGAGTTCAATTCTTGGTTGTCCACCTCACGCAAATCGGTAGAGGTCATTGGGCGATAAACGTCGGCAGTCCATTCGTTTACATTACCCGCCATGTTGTACAAACCATTGTCGTTAGGCCAGTTAGTGCGTACAGGAGAAGGCGTGAACGACTTATCGTTCAAAGCACCAGCCATACCACCATAGTCACCCGCGCTACGACGGAAGTTCGCTAACATTTTACCTTGGTACTTGTTGCGTTTTTGATAACGAACCGTGTTGCCATCCCAAGGATAGATACGACGATCTGTGATCAACTCATCTTTGCTGGCTGCTTGCGCACCTACCAAAGACAAAGCAGCATATTCCCACTCAGATTCAGTTGGAAGACGGTACTCTGGTAATACAATACCATCTTCAAGGCGAACGTGGCGTTCTCCTCCAGTCTGTAAATCCGGCAAGTTTTTGCGAACAGAGCCTACGTACTTACCCAACAAATAGGATTCCGTAACAAAGTTATCGGCATCTTTTTGCGCAGGATTTACCTCAAGAACGCCTTTTTTGATAAGGATAGCCTCATTTACGCGGTCTGTACGCCATTTGCAATAATCTACTGCTTGGTTCCAGTTTACGCCTACAACGGGGTAATCATCAAAAGATGGATGGCGGAGATAATTTTCCACCAATGGCTCGTTAAAGGTTAGTTCTTCCCGCCAAACCAATGTGTCAGGGAAAGTGCGTCTGTGCACTTCGGGATAGGTTGCTCCAAATACGCGGCCTACCCAGAACATGTATTCGCGGTAGTCGGTGTTAGAGATTTCTGTTTCATCCAAATAAAAGGATGAAACGGTAACGCGACGTGGAACATTGTTCCATTCGAAGGTGACATCCTGTTCGGTGACACCCATAGTGTAAGTACCACCTTCAACCAATACAAGGTTAGGGCCTGTGGCTTGGCCCTCATAGTCAACTTTTTCAAAGCCGCCCCATTTTGTATCATTGTAGTTCCAACCAGTGGTAGAGGATTTCTCCTTTTTGCCACCGCAGCTGGCCAACAATAATCCTAAGAGTGCGACGCTTAACCCGTGAATGAGCGTTTTTTTCATCGTATTAAAAAATCAAGTTTAAGAAAACGAGCGGCAAAAGTAGATAAAATAAATCAATCAAAATGCGAGAAAGCGGATTTTAACCAAATCATTTTTTTCTTTTTGCCCAAGTATATTTCCGAAATCAGTATTAAGCCTGTTTAAAATTGGTATTTTTGTCTTTTATCGGAAAAATTTCGGGCATTCTGAGGTATCTGCCAGTGAATTCTTCCGTTTTAAATATTTATTTTGATCGAGTAAAAAACTCATTGTCACCTCATAAGTACCTCCCGAAACCTTTGAAAGGCGGGATAAAGTGGCATCCATGGTAAATCCAATTTTGTAAATATCGTATTTAAACCCTAGCAAAAAAATGGCAGCATCTACATTTTGATCAAACGTGTGCCTTATCCAAGTGCCTGCAAAGAAAGAACCCAACCCTGCATAAGCCCCGCCATTGATTTGTTGGTATGGTCCCTGAGATACAAAAAGGAAATTCGGCGAGATAAACGCCTCTGCTTGTTGTTTATTGCCTTTACGCAAAGTAATATCCATACCGCCATGCAACGTATAACGCAATGGAAGCCCTCTTGATAGGTTATTATTCACTAAAAGCAACGTTTCATTGGGGGTATTGAGGTGTTTCATCGCAAAACCGGCCCAAAAATTTTCTCCAAATATTAACAAACCACTAGATAAATCCA
>JAAFHO010000130.1 GCA_013297575.1 Chitinophagales bacterium | reverse complement strand
AACAGGAGTAAGTAGTCATCCATACCATTTTGAATTTGGGGGCGAAAATGTATTGGTTTTCGACTTTAAAGGCATTATGCTACCCGATTCTAATGTAAATGTAGCTGCGTCACAAGGTTTTGTCAACTTTAGTATTGTGGTACGGGATTCCACGCCATTAGCCACTACAATTCCTAATAAGGCGGCCATCTATTTTGATTTTAATGAACCGATCATTACCAATGAAACAATACACAGAACGGGTATGGATTTTATATCTGTGGGTTTCTGGGAACCTAGTCGGCCAAAATATGAGGTACAGGTTGTCCCAAATCCAATGGGATCGCAGGCGGTAATTACCTTAAAGGGTATCAACAAAACAGACGGCGATTTCCGTTTGAAAATATATAATTTGCAGGGTAGTTTGGTGCAGGAATTACAGGGTGCTTCGCCTTGGTTTACATTGCGCAAAGATGCATTAATTTCGGGCGTATATTTGTTTGGAATTGAACAGGATGGGCAAATTTTAGGCACAGGGAAAATTATTATTCGGTAATTGGAGGCGAATATCGGCGGATACGTGCGTTATGTAGAGACGTTGCAGTGCAACGTCTCTACATAACGCACGTACACAACGGACGCCCGAACCAAAAAAAAACGTGGTTTTTTATTAATTTATTACCGTGGTTTAGACGTTGCAGTGCAACGTCTCTACGCGCGCGCCAACGGTTATTTTTTTTTAAAACCAATCCGTCTCATCACCAAAACACCTAAAATGGCCTCTTTAATAATTTTAAGAGACATTTTGGACTGCCCTTTTTCGCGGTCTTTAAAGACGATGGGGACTTCTGTTACTTTAAAGCCTAGTTTATAGGCGGCGTATTTCATCTCAATTTGAAATGCATAACCAATAAACCGGATTTTATCAAAATCAATAGCATCTAACACACTGCGGTGATACACAATAAAACCAGCAGTTGGATCAGAAATAGGCATCCAAAGTACAGCTTGTACATAAATAGATGCGCCACGGGATAATACAATACGATCTATGGGCCAGTTGATCACACTTCCCCCTTTACAGTATCGTGAACCAACCGCCACATCGGCACCGCCGTTCACGCAGGCATCCAACAAACGAGGTAAGTCATTAGGGTCGTGCGAAAAATCGGCATCCATTTCAAATAAATAATCGTATCCTTTTTCTAGACCCCATCGAAAACCAGCAATATAAGCAGTGCCTAAGCCTAGTTTGCCTTTGCGTTCCAGTAAAAATAGGTTATCTTGATAGCGTTCTTTTTGCAAACCACGTACAATTTCGGCGGTGCCATCTGGGGAGCCATCGTCCACCACCAGCACGTGAAAACCATTAGGCTGGAGCAGCACAGCACTTAGAATCGCTTGTATATTTTCGCGTTCGTTATATGTAGGTACAATGACTAATGATCGGAGCAATGTTAGATGAAGGGTTAATGGTTAATAGTTCAGTTATTTACGTCGAAATTGCCTTTTAAAAAAACAAAAATTAATTTTATAATAGTTGATTCGTCCATTAAGAGCAAGCAATGGCATCTACCCTCCGCGCATGTCTTCCACCTTCAAAAGGCGTTTGAATAAAAACGCGTACCATCGCTTGGGCCAAAATTTCAGGCACGTATCGAACTGGCAATGCAATGATATTAGCGTCATTATGCTGGCGAGCAAGCGCGGCTATTTCTTCTGTCCAGCACAAGGCACAACGGATACCTTGGTGTTTATTGGCTGTAATAGCAACACCGTTGCCAGAACCACACAATAATATTCCTTTTTCAGCAGATCCATTCTCGACAGCGGTTGCTACCGCATGCGCAAAATTGGGATAATCTGCTGATTCCGCTGAATGTGTACCTAAATCAAGTACTAAATGCCCTTGACTTTGCAACATTGCTACCAAACCATCTTTATATGGATACCCCGCGTGATCACAACCTATGGCCAGTTTCATATTTATTTATTTTTTTAAACCGCAAAGGTAGTTCTAACCATAAAATATTCAGGTTTTCAGTGGTAATATTTTCAGATATTAAAAAATTACAAAACAGAGACAGTATTTTTTTTAATTTGCTGTACCTTGCGGCGTGATTTTTTTGTACCATAACCGATTCTGCGCGTACGCTGTTGTTTTTCTGTTGCTTTTTTTGCTACGGATCAATCCTGTTTTACAGGGTCAATCTAATCTTTTGTTGCAAAAAATTGATTTAACTTGTAAAAATTGCACGCCCGCTGATGCAATCCTAAATATTTATCGCAACACAGGTATTAATATCAGTTTTAGTAACGATTTTTTTACAAATTGCCCTCCAATCACAATCGAGGCCAGACAACAAACTATTGAAACGATTATACACCAAATTACCAAAGGCTGTAACGACTTATTACTTACCCCAGGCATCAACGAAATTATTCTTTCTTTAAGGGACAGGAACGTAACTATTAGCGGCCATATTCAAGATATTGACAACAATGAAAAAGTAATTGGGGCATCTGTGGTGATAAGGCAGAAAGGTATTGTCCGAAAGGCTGTTTCCAACGAATACGGATTTTACTCCTTGTCTATCATATCAGGGAAATGCAATATCGAGGTCACCTATCCTGGATACGATACACTAAAACTATACCTTAACCCAAGCCAAGACCTCAAAAATGATATAAAAATTACACCATGGACTAAAACATTGGGAGATGTTGAAATTATTAGAGTGAATTCCATACCTACTACGTGGACGGTTATGACCATAAATGGAGCGAATATCGTTCCAAATCAAGTACTCACGAGCCTACCATCACTGGCAGGGGAAGGAGATTTGATGCGATCCATCACTCAAATTCCAGGTATTCAAACTGGTGTGGATGGGATTGGGGGCATACATATACGAGGAGGCAATACCGATCAAAATCTTATACTTTTGGACGATGTTCCAGTGTATAATCCAAGCCATGTTGTAGGTTTACTATCCATTTTTAGCCCAAAAACCACTAAAAATGTACGGCTTTGGAAAGGTGATTTCCCTGCTAGGTATGGCGGTCGTACTTCCTCGGTGATAGATGTACGCACCCGCGATGGCAGCAATAAAGAGTTCAAAGGCGGTGTGGATTTAAATCTAATGTCTATTTCTAGCTTTGTAGAGGGGCCCACTCCCAAAAATAAAGGGTCTTTTTTAGTGGGGGCAAGGCACTCTTTATTTGGTTCATGGCTTCAATTAGCATCCAAAAGACCCAACGTACTCAATGTTAAATTTGACCAATTGGTATATAAAGTACATGATTATAATGTAAAAGTTAACCAACGGATAGGCATCAACGACGAACTGTTTTTTAGCTTTTATTCTGGTAAAGATAATTTCGATGCCCCTTTCGCTCAAACAAGTTCAGTAGAGAACCTAGGCTCATTCTTTGATAATTACAACCTAAATTCCGATTGGGGAAACAAGATTTTTTCATTGCGGTGGAACCATATTTGGGGTAGCAAGATTTTTTCTAACACCACAGCAAGTAGAAGTAATTTTATTTATCGCAGCCAACTCAATCGTAAAACTGAATTTGTCGACCTATTGAACCGCTCTTCTATAATAGCCAATTATAGTCAGCTCTATTTAACCGACATTAATGACCTTTCTCTTCGCTCCGACTTTACTTATTTCCCACACCACAGGCTCACTTTAACATTCGGAGGTGCCGCAACTAACCACCAATTTAAGCCTGGTGCACTCTCTTTTAACTTCCAATTACCTGGTCAAACCAGTGCATTGGTTGACTCTTTATCCTCTGGACTACTCAAAAACAACAATATTGCGGCAATGGAGTGGGAAGGCTACTCCGCTGCACAATGGGAATTTTTGCCTCGATTCCATTTTTGTGCAGGTATGAATATATCTGCCTTTAATATAACTAACAAAATTTACAAATCCTTTTTACCGCGTTTGCGGATTTACCACGGCAATGAAGAAGTGGGGTTCAAGCAGTGGGTTTCGCATAATTATATGGCTCAGTACTTGCACCAAATTGGTAGTTTTAATATTGGACTCCCTTTTGAACTTTGGGTACCGTCAACAGAACAGGTCTTACCAGAACGTGCAGTACAAACAGCAATAGGGTTTGGATGGAGCAACAAGGCATGGGGATTTACCTTAGAAGCATACAAAAAAGACATGAACAGAGTAGTTATTTTGCGCTCCGAAGGCGATGCTTTGATTACCGCAGGAGCTGATGATGCCAATGGCTGGGAAAATCGAATTATCACAGGCAAAGGCCAATCACGTGGGATAGAATGTATGTTGGAGCGTAAAACAGGCAACATAAGAGGGGTGATCAGTTACACACTTTCCAAATCAACCCGCCAGTTTGACGACTTAAATCTAGGCCGACCTTTTTTATTCCAATTTGACAGAACACATGATTTTAAAATCAATGTATCATACTATTTAAACAAATGCGTAGATTTTTCGGCAAATTGGGTCTTTATGTCGGGAACTCCTATTACCTTAGCTGGCGTAAAATATAATTTTCAATCACTGGATAACCCAACAGGTCAAAAAGACGTACTCTATTATTCTGACCTCAACGGATATCGTTTACCACCTAATCATAGGTTGGATTTATCTTTGAATCTAAATTTTAACCATTTAATCCGCTCAATACCGATACAACATGTTTTGCAGTTAGGTGCTTATAACACCTACAATCGGGCTAATCCCTTCTATCTTGTCATTGATATCAACAGTGGCAAGCCAAATAGAGCCATACAATATACTTTGTTACCGATTCTGCCAAGCATTCGCTACGCAATGACATTTTGATGAACACACCGTTTAAGTATCGTAATTTTTTTAATTGGTTTATTTTTTCACTTTTCCTCAGCGCTTGTACTAAAGAAGTAAATTTTACGCTGCCAGAAGAACCTTATAAACTAGTGCTTTCTTGCAACCCGATTGCAAGTGAATCCCTACTGGCGTATGTCTCTTTTAGCACACCTTCTTATGCAACGGATACTATTTTGGAATCCTTTGCGCCTACACTTTTATTGGAAAAAGATGGCCAGCCTATTGAAACCCTTAAACCTGTTAAAGGTACTTATAAATACTGGAAAAGCACTATTAAATTGGAAGAGGGGGTAGCATATTCGATCACTGTATCCGCACCCAATTTCCCAACCATCAGTTCGAGTACCATTATACCCAGAGCAACAAGGCTAAAGCCATTTTTGATCGATTCCAACACTTTTTCTTATAACCAACTCAACTTGGATACTACCGTTTTACGCGTTCCTCTAATGATTAAACCCGATAAACTGGCCGAATCTGATTCCTTATTTGCTTTCCGGTTAAAATACCAAATTGTGTCTCCCAATCTAAATGAAAGCGAACAAAAAGCCACATTTATTGCCGATGGCCCTACTTTTGTCAACCTCCACGAAAGTCCTGATGGCACATTTTTAGTCGATAAAAAACTCTGGAGCAATAATCCCAATGCAGAGTTGCCCATTGATGTCCTTCTACCATACAATGTAAGCCAAACTAAATCCATTGCCATCCTACTCGAATGGCGTACTGTTTCCGCAGATTATTATAAGTATTACTTGTCCCTTTCTAAACAGGGTAATTATGGTATCATTTTTAGTACCCCCGATGTATTATACAATAATATTTTAAACGGGTACGGTAATTTTTCTGGTTTTACCAGGACACAATACACTATTAATGTAAAATAATACCCATGTCACTGCTCTTTATCCCTACAAAATAACCAAAATTAGCAATACTGTGAATAACTTATAGCGTAGTACACCTATTCATTGGATTACTTTTACCTTGCGGCGTTAAAAATACAAAACATAACATGAAGTACTTATTTACATTACTACTTTTAGGTGTCTACTGCGCCTCCAACCTTCGTGCCCAAAACAGTGCAGATGCCCCGCCTGAAAAATATTTCCCAAGCCTAACCACAACCGTAAAACTAGGAGATGTACCTCCTTTAATTACTTTAACGCCGCAATTAACCGCACCTACTGCCGTGAATGGTAAATCATGGAAACGGCCTAATAAATTTTTTACCAATGAAATACGTAATACCGATGCCTTACCAAAATACGGTGATCCGCTAGTTTCATTAAAAAACACTACTAATGCCGATCAAAATGGCCCCGAACTTACTCCCGGCCTCAATTTTGACGGAATGCTCGATACCGATGGTGTAACACCGCCCGACCCAACCGGCGATATTGGCCTGAACCACTATATCCAAATGGTGAATATTTCAGGTGGTGCACGATTCCAAATTTGGAACAAACAAGGACAATCGGTGTATGGGCCAGCAGCAACCAGTACAATATGGAGCCAAGTTCAAAGTAGTAGCATTGGCGATCCCATCATTCAATACGACCACGATGCCCAAAGATGGCTTATGATGGAAATGCAAGGATTTGGCGAAAATCAATTGTTGGTAGCAATGTCCAATTCCAGCGACCCCACCGGAGGCTGGAAAGTATGGCGTATCCAATGCCAAGGCTTTCCCGACTATCCTAAATTATATGTTTGGAAAAACGCCTATTTTATTACGGTCAATGAAATTGTTAACGGAAATGAATGCTCTGGTTACGCTTTGGACAAAGCAGCAATGCTCAATGGTACTTCCAATATTAGTACTTATCGGTTCGTGATGCCTAATTTTAATGCGATCCAATACCAACCTGCTACAGGTGCAGATTGGGAAGGCGGCCCTCCGCCGCCAGCAGGTAGCCCTGGCCTTATTTTTAGGGTATATGACGACGCTTGGGACGGTGGTGCCGATCAGATCCAAATGTGGCAGATCAACGTGGACTGGGCCAACCAAAGTTCTAACTTTGCATTTGGCCCTATAAAATTCCCTGTAGCACCTTTTGAAACCAGAGTTTGCTATGGCTCAGGGCTTTTTGATTGTATTGAGCAGCCCAATACCAGTCAAAGACTAACTGCACTAGAAAATATTATCATGTACCGCGCACCATACCGCAATTTTGGCACACATGAATCTGTCGTATTGAACCACGTGACCGATGTTTCCACTCAAGTAGGTGATGGTGGTGATGCAGCCGTACGGTGGTATGAGTTCAGAAAAAATAGTGGAGAGCCCAATTGGTATGTTTATCAGCAAGGTACTTATGCACCTGATGCGAATAATCGATTCACGGGCACGCTTACCTTGGACGAACAAGGTAATATTGGCCTTGGCTACTCTGTTGTATCCAATATTACTTTCCCGGGTATAAGGTTTACTGGCCGCCGTAAAAGCGACCCCCTAGGACAGATGTCCGTTCAAGAGTACAACCTTGTGTCGGGTGGAAAGAGCCACCAAGATGAAAGGTGGGGCGACTATTCTTCTATGGCCATCGATCCTGTAGATGGTAAAACCTTTTGGTTTACCGGAGAATACCAACCAGCCAATAAAAACTGGGGCACCAGGATTGGTACTTTCCAAATTCGGCGCGACACTTATGATATTACGCCAATACAACTCATTGCACCTGTTAACGCTTCAGTCTTGGAAAACCAAGCAGTTACGGCTAAAATTCAAAATGGAGGCCTAGTAGTGGCCGATAATTGCTTTGCCGACCTTTATGTGGATAATGTTCTGCTATCATCGGAAGCAATAAATGTCACTATCCCAGTTAATGGAGAAATAACCCATACTTTTCAGCCTTTATTGACTTGGATTGATATCAATGAAATAAAAAAAATAAGAGTGGTTACCCGCTGGGACAAGGATCAATTTGTTCAAAACGACACCTTAAAGGCCAGTATTAAAAAACTCACTTCTTTTGATGCTGCTTTTGGAGGATTTGTGGGTTTGCCCAACCTCATTTGCGCCTCAGATTTCGATCTAAAAATGATATTGCGCAATGCCTCCGGACTACCTTTAGATAGCGCTCAAATCCGTTGGAAACTCAACCAATTGCCTTTTACAACCCAAAAATGGTACGGACACCTGCTTCCAGGGCAACAAGACACCGTTACTATACCGCTTATTGGAATTCCTGCTGTCCAAAACCTGTTTAACGCACAGATTATTTTGCCCAATGGCCAACAGGATCAAGATTCAACAAACAATAAGGTGCAACAAAAAATCACGACCAATATTGGAGGAGCGTACCTTACCGCAAAATGCAATACCACTATAGGCAGCCTTAAATATGAAATTAGATATCCCAATAATTCCTTATTAAGCGAAGGCGTATTTACAAAAGGAACGCAACAAACGGATATTTGCTCCAATGATGGCAATTGTTATACCCTAAAATTAAAGTCAGCTTCCTTCCAATGGGACGGCTTATTCCAGTTATTTGATATCTATGGCAACGAATTAGTCAGTATCACTGCTGCAGACCCCACCGTGCAAACTTTTAATTTTTGTGCTCCAAACAGAAAAAATATTGATGTTGGGGCATTTAGCCTTATTTCACCAAAAACAGGTGGTGATCTCACTGCAAATGAGCCCGTTGTGATAGAAGTAAAGAATTTGGGCTTAAAAAAAGTAGGCAATTTAGATGTCTCCTGGCGCGTAGATGGAGGGGCCTGGACAACAGCATTAATGTCCGACAGCATTGTTCCAAGTGTAAGCGCTTCGTACGCATTTCTAGGTAGCAGCGTCGATATTGCACAAATTGGTCAATCCCGAACATTCGAGATCAAAGCAACCGTTGCCGGTGACCAATTACCCGCTAATGACGCTCGGACAGTCATTGTTACGCATAAAGGACAACGAGATGCCGCTATAAACAAGGTTTATACCTATGCATGTAATAGTATTACTGATACTACATTCTTTATTACTGTTGAAAATACTGGTCTTTCCCAAATTGATAGTATAACATTCAAAGGTATTTATAACGGTTCAACTGAATCCACTTTTACGATTCAAACATTTGGGCTTTTACCCGGTACGATTCAAGATCTTTTTGCATCTCAATCGCAACTTATTTTTGGCAATAACACCATAGATATATCCATAATTGCCGTCAATGGCATACCACTTGATGATTTATTAGCCAATAATTCGGCAACCACCCAATTTAATATCGACGCGAATAGGGTTCCTTTTTCTTTTTCACTTACACTAGATAACAAACCTGAAGATACATCATGGGAACTACGCAAACAAAGCGGTGCTTTAGTGGCCAATGGTGGCAATTATGACATAGTAGGTGGATTTGATTATCAAAACTTCTGTTTAGAAAAAGATTCTTGTTATGTCTTCAAAATAATTGACAGTGAAGGCGATGGATTTAGCGGTTCTGCTTATTTATCTAATTTGAGCACTAACTCAACAGTCGTAGCATTTAATGGTTTTGTTGATACTTTCAGTTATGTCATCGCTTATCCATTTTGTGCCTATGATATTTGTAATAACCTGAGTTTGGCGGCTACCGTAACGCAGCCCAATAATCCCAATATGAATAACGGAAAGATCAAGTTGGATGCTACTGGAGGAACACCGACTTATCGTTATTCAAAAAATAATGGTACACTGCAATTAGTCAACGTATTTACAGGATTGGTGCCTGGCATTTACCAAATGAAAGTGGTAGATAGCAATAATTGCGAAACAGTAATTGATGTACCTGTTGGTAGTGTTGCTACGCATAGTCCTACTCAACTACGCCAAGTCGAACTCTATCCAAATCCGACCACTGGCCCTGTCTGGATAAGCCTTCCAGCGCAGGCTGGCGAAGATTTTTTGACAGGTGTCCTCACCAATTCGGAGGGTAAGGAACTGCGAAAAATCAATCTCGCTCGATTTGATGATACTTTTTTTGGAACTTTCTCCATTCAAAAAAATCCAGCGGGCACTTATTTCTTGTCAATATTGGATAGAAAAGGGCAAAAAATCGCTGAAAAACGTATTCAGAAAATTTAATTCAATTTTGATTGCAAAAACTTTGTCGAATCAAGGTGAGTGCAGTTAAATTTGCCGCCGAATAGCAATAGCTGGTTGAGACAAATCCTAACCGTTTCAACCAGTTTTTTTTCCAAACCAAAATAAGTTCAACCCTTGGCAAAAAAACGTTTAGTCAAAAATTACGAGGCACTCACACCAGAAATTCTGGAAGACCTTAAGGCGAAGTACCCTAATGGATACGAGCAACATCTTATCAAATACACTGATAAAGATGGTAAATTTGTATCTGCCCTTCCTTTCGACACAGAGGAGGCTTATTATCTTATACGCATGACCATTCAAGAAGCCAAACGTATCGACAGTGCGGAATACGATGATGATGATGCGATCCGTTCCGATATGGATATTGAAGTGGATGCAGAATTCGATGGACAGGGCGAAGAAGATGACGACCTGAATGATGGTATGGACGATGAGAGCGACCATATCATTGTTACCCGTAGGCGCGATAGTGATGACGCAGATGACATAGCCGATGATTCGGATTATTAATCAGGTGCCTCCTCAACTCAGGGCTATTTTGGGTGTATTCTTGGGCGTTGCTGTCGGCTTCGTCACTATGATGTTTTTTCGTGGACTTCTGGCAGAACAACCGCCGGAAGGTATTACCATACAAAACATTAAAGCTTATAACCTCTGGACTGCCTCGCTGTCCACACAAGCTTATTTGTATCTTTTGGCTGCCTTCTGTGGAGGTGCTCTTATGGCTGGTGCAGTAACTGGCTATTTGGTGCTACACACTAGATACCAAATAGCCTGTATATTAAGTGGATTTCTGCTTCTTATTCTGACTATTGGCAATTTTCTGGCCTTTAATCACCCAGAGTGGCTCACTATTTGTGCCTGTACAGGATTTGTAGTGTTTGCATGGA
>JAAFHO010000013.1 GCA_013297575.1 Chitinophagales bacterium | reverse complement strand
CTACATGGAAAGTACGCTCTTCATTACCGCCCCAAAGGTCGGCAGTAGTATAATCTAACCAGTTAAAGCGACGTACTTTATAAGGACAGTTGTTGGCGCAATAACGCGTACCGATACAACGATTATAAGCCATTTGGTTTAAACCTTCCATGCTGTGTGGTGTGGCTGCAACTGGACAAACATTCTCACAAGGAGCGTTATCGCAGTGCTGGCACATCATTGGTTGGTAAACTACCTTAGGATTTTCAAAGTCTCCGTAGAAATAACGGTCGATACGCAACCAAGTCATTTCGTGGTGGCGGTGTACTTCTTTTTTGCCTACCACTGGTACGTTATTTTCAGCAACGCAAGCCACTTGGCAAGCACCACATCCGATACACGCATTAAGGTCAACAAACATTTCCCATTTAACACCAGTCTTGAACCATTCCTCATTGGACGGATACAATGTTTGGCTATTGAGGTGGTCTGCTTCCGTATGGAACTCGGTGAGTTTTTCAGAGACCTTTTCCAGTTCTTTCAAAGAACCTGGGAAAATAATGGAACGATTGGTCAATGAACCTTGGAAACCTTTCCAACCCAATGATTTTTCGTCCACATTGATTACTGCACCTTCTTCAACACCTACTGCTTTCACACCCATTGTATGGTGGTGTTGCACGCAAGCATAAGCCTTATCTTCACCAGATTTGGCAGAAACAGTAGCAGATTTGGCGAAATATTGGATATAACCACCCTCCATGCTCAATGCAGGATTCAAGTTAACACCATAACCTACACCACAACCACCCGAAGTGCGGCCTTGACCCAATGCAATAGCAACTGTTCCAGCAGCCAAACCAAAAGAGCGTGTTACGGTACAAGTATATTTTTGGCCGTTGATTTCAACTTCAACATTATCACCATCGTTGAGTTCCTTCCAACCACTGATGCGGTTGATGCCGTCCCATTCATTTGGAACGCTAAGGTAGTTACCCCATACCGTACGGTTTACAGGATCCGGCATTTCCTGCAACCAAGGGTTGTGGGCGTACTGGCCATTACCGATATTTACGGTTTCGTAGAATACAACTTCTACTTCGCTATTACCTGGCTTTGTAATGGCATTAGCATCTGGGTTAACGCCCAAATTTGCCACA
Organism: Chitinophagales bacterium; assembly: GCA_013297575.1. Taxonomy (GTDB): domain Bacteria; phylum Bacteroidota; class Bacteroidia; order Chitinophagales; family Saprospiraceae; genus M3007. The sequence continues at coordinate 21,585 of JAAFHO010000013.1, read as the reverse complement.
TTATTCACAAGAGCCGCAGTTTCAAAAACACCATCATGGAGACTCATGTCCCAAAATGCCTGTGGTGTTGCGAATTTAGTTTGTTGGCTAAACATATTAGCCTGCCAATTTGCCTTTACAAATTCGTAATAAGGTTGCTCAGATTGACGGTTCAATTTGGGGCTATCAGACCATTCCAACAATGATTGTTCTGCTTGACGCGTTTTGAACAGTGGAGAAATAGTAGGTTGCACCAAACTGTAATGGCCTTTACGAGGTTCAGCATCGCCCCAAGATTCGAGGTTATGGTGCGTTGGTGTGCTATAATTGCAGAGCGCCGTAGTTTCATCTACAATACCAGAACAAGAGATACGAGTACCTACTTTTGCAAATGCTGCTGCGAATTTATCTGCATCTGGTCGGTCGTAAGCAGGGTTTGCACCCATTACGATTACTGTACCAACTGCGCCACTGTTCATTTCATTCACCAAATTGGAGAATGCTTTGTCATCACCTTGGCGCTGGTTAGAATAATTGCCAAAAGTAATAACAGTATTAAGGCTACCTAGGCTTTCATTGATCTTATTGATCATGATTTGCTCGGCTACATTATTCGAACTGCTAAGTACCAGTGCTCTTCCGCGTGCATTGCGCAAGTCATCGGCTACTTTATCAAGGCCTTTTTGTGCCTTATCATTCAAGCCAGCAGCACCGCCCTGACCTGTAATTTTGCTATATAAATATGCGATAGCCACGCCCATTTCACTTGGTTTTACTGCAATACGATTGTCTGCATTAGAACCTGTGAGCGACATGAAACTTTCAATTTGATAATGGCGCGACATTTTGCCAGCCTTTACTTTGCTTGTACGGCGGTTTTCGGCATAACCTTTTGCGTATTCCACTGGACTAATCCAAGTACCTAGGAAATCGGCACCAAAAGAAGCGATAACATCGGCACCAGCAAAATTATAATGAGGCACAACACGCATACCGTAGCACTGCTGGTTGGCCTCCAAAAGTGCAGAAGCCGATACCGGATCGTAAGAAACGACCTGTGTATTGGGATATTTTGCAATAAATTCAGCAATAGCGGCTTTTGCGGAAGGACTAATGACTGTATTTGTAAGGATGCGTACATTTCCACCAGCCAATTTTGCCTTGATGGTGTTATCCATATCCGACCACGATTTTTCGGTCACTTTACCACCTTCAATCATACCAGCAAATCGGATACGCTTAGTATCGTAAAGGCTCAATACACTTGCTTGCGCACGTGCACTGGTACCACCGCCAGAAACGGAAGAAATAGAGTTACCTTCAATTTTAATCGGACGACCTTCGCGTGTTTTTACCAATACAGCGCAGTAGTCACCGCCATCAATGATAGAAGATGCGAAGTAATTCGCTACACCCGGCACAATTTCGTCGGGTTTAGTAACGTAAGGGATCGCTTTTTTAACTGGGGTTTCGCAAGCGGCCAAAGTAGCCGTGCCAATACCAAAACCCAAAACCTTGAGAAAATCGCGGCGGCTGGTTTCCCATTGTCCGTCTGTTTCAACCGCAGTTTCAACAGTAAACTCTTTTTCAGCCGACTGGAGGAAACTTTCCTCGCGATTCAGGTCATCAGAACTTACCCAAATACCGTTATCGTGGTGCATAATTGATATATTCTATTCAATATTCGAGATTTCTATTTTTAGCGTAACTCGAGTTATTGAAAATTTGAAATTTTAAGTTAATAGTAGCGTATATATATAGGTGTAAAACCTCGATATTTACAAATTAGTAGTGACATTTCTGGCATTCCAAACCGCCGATGTCTTCTACCACGATTTTTTCTGCTTCTGTATCAGATTTGCCCAAAGCTTTTTTGTGTGCTTTGATGTATCCGGCATTGTAGTTTTTGTAGAAACCATTACCGAATTTCACCTCTGTTTCGCGGTGACAGGAAATACACCACCCCATACCCAAAGAAGAGTATTGATACACTACATCCATCGTTTCTACTGGTCCGTGGCACTTTTGACAAGCGATTTGGCCAATATTAACGTGTTGAGAGTGGTTGAAATAAGCGTGGTCTGGAAGGTTATGGATACGTGTCCACTCGATAGGACCTTGAATTTTGCCATTAGAGTCATTTTTCAATGCGGCAACAATACCGTCCCATTCATTCGCTACTTGGTCTTTGCCAGCATCATCCAAAGCTGTTAAACTTTTACTAGACATATATTCTTGACCTATCCATTTTTTGAAGAGTTCTTCAACCTGTGCTTCTGACCAATTGTCGTAACCCGCTTCATATTTATCTGTAATTGGGTTAAAACCGATAGAAGCGTATATTTTTGTCAATTCTGCTGTACCATATTGGCTACCTTTCTTTACAGCCGAGTGACAGTTCATACATGTATTAGTACCAGGAATAGAAGAATGCTTAGAGCGGCGCGCAGAGTCGTGGCAATATTGGCACTCAATTTTATTGGTACCAGCATGTAGTTTATGGCTGAATTTAATCGGTTGATCTGGTTCGTAATTTTGTGTACGCCCCATTTTAGTCGCATTATCGACGGTTTTATAACCAAAGATCAATACAGAGGAGAATACTAAGAAAGCGATAAAGCCTTTACTAGATAAAGAAGTTACCCAAGTTTTTTCGATTGGTGCGTCACCTGCTGCAACACGCGATACATTGCCCAAGTGATCGATGATTCGCATTAAAGCAAATGCGAGTAATGCCAGTAATAAAGCAAGACCACCGAACATCCACATATTGCTGCTGCTGTCTTTTTTATCAACATCCGTTTTAGGATCTTTAATTACATCTCCACCAGGGCCTTTGGTATAAACATCATCAATATATAAAAGTATGCTTGCGATATCGTCGTCTTTCAAACCTGTGAAACTATTCATCAAGGTAGGCTTCCAAGTATTCCACAGTTCGACAGCGCGCGGATGGCCAGAAGCGATCAAAGCCTGTGAGTTACGAATCCAAGAATAGAGTGCCTTGTCATCGCCCCAACGCCCTTGGGCACCGCCTAAGGCTGGACCAGTGAGCTTATCCTTCATGTTTTTATTATGACAAGAAGCGCAGTTAGCGGTAAACAATTCTTTACCAGCTTCCTTCGTGGGGCCAGCCATTAATGAAACAGAGGCTGCGATTAAAAGCGCAAAAACCCAAGAAATGCGTTTTAGCAACATATAAGTTACGATTTACTTTGTTTAGTTTTGACAGATTTGAGCCGTCATGACTGCGATATGCAGTAATCTGGCGCAAAGGTATTTACAAGAACATTCCTTAACAAACTATACTTCTATTTCACGGCTTATTTAGATACGGTCTAAACAATTTAACAAAATAAGTTAACGGGCTGTTAAAAAATCGCCGCAAAGGTATATAAGGCATTTGTGTTTGCAAGATTTTTGTCAAAAAAATCACAAAAAATATTGAACTAAATTTAAATAGCGCAAATGCTGTATTTCTGGAGCGCAATAACCGCAATCTAAAAAAGCGTTTACTATGACAATGAGCGAAGTATAAATGCTAGTTTTAGTCATTTCCCATTTTTTTACACAAATCTGATCAACATTTAAGAACTTATTGTATCTTTGTGTCAATGTTCATTAACTAAACATTTTTTCTGCATGAAAATATCTTACATTTTTATTTTTTGGGGGCTACTGCTCTTTCTTGGCTGCCAAAAGGAGGTAGTCTTGGACAATACCGATAAAAATTTCCCTTTACGCCTAAATTATTCCACATCGAACGATAATAATCGGTTTTCGTGGGCGGAAGTAAATGTAACCGGTTTTCAACAATATGTTCTAGTCCGATCTAGCACGACGATTCCTGTTGGGGGGACGCCTTCTGGGAAAACACGGGTTTTTGAAAGTTCCAATGTTAAGGATACCATTACTTTAACTACGGCATCCATTATTTTTGACTCGGTTGGGTTTTATAAATTATATACTCAAATCAACGATAGATGGCTGGAGAGCCAAGAAATACGTGTTTCCAATTCTAATTTGATCGTATCAGGTAATCCTTTAGCAGCAACATTTTTACCAGATTCAAATTGGATACTTGTCGTAAAGCAGGAAGCCAACGCTTCTACAACCGCCAAACTAGTTTTGATAGATGTTTTAAAAGAGAAAATGTATTCAAGCAGTATATTTTTTCCTATTTCATCTACAGATCAAATTGCGTTATCCATTGGTTACAGCAATGGGAAGCCAGAGGCATTGATTTCTACTTCCTCTACTTTTAGAAGGATTGCACTGCCTACAATGACCCAAATTTCACAAAATTCGGCCTTTACTTCGCCCTACTCCATAGCAAAAGGTGGTAATAATTTTTTATTCACAACTAATGCAAGCGCATCAACTGCGTTCAATGTACGAAAAAACAGTGATTTTAGCGTCGTTAAATCATACAGCCGAAGTAATTATTTTGAACATCGAACTTTAGCTGTATTGGATACTGCGACTAATTTGCTGGTAGAGGTATCACAAAGCAAACTAGAGATTTTTTCAATAAATCCAACCAATGGCACCATAAATACGGGTAATTTAGCACTCAATAATTTATCTTTTTCCCCATTTTTTATTGATATCATTGTTTCGCCGGATCGTCAATATTTTTGCCCTAATACATCAGGAATTGTTTATGACCGCGGACTTAACCCTGTAGGTCAATTTTCTGATATTGCCATTGGTAATAGTTTTTTACAAGATGCTGTTTTTTCGGCTGATGGCACATTTACCTACTCGCTCGTGTTCGATTTCTTTACAGGTCTTACAAAGATTAAGAAACAAAGTTTCCCCGAATTTACTGCTATATCAGAGACTCCAATTAGTGGTGTAACTCCAATTCGAATCGGGCGGTTAAAAGAAGGGTTAGGGCTTATTGTTACAGATCAAAACAGTGGCAATGCTCGTTTTACAGTTCAAAAAATTAATCTATAAATTATGAAGATGACTTATTCTCTACAATCATTGCAATTCCAAAGATGGCTCTGTTTGGGTCTCTTAATTTTCTGCTTTAATCAGGCAAATGCACAAGAAGCCCCCCGCCCCCCAAAAGCCCGTTTTTCTGAATCATTTAATATAGAAATTGGGTTAAATACTATTCCAGTATTGAAAGCGATTGCTAACAAAGGACAAGACAGTTTGGGCTTGAGTCCTTATCTATTAAACACGCGTATTTCTTGGAAAAACATAGGTATTCGAGGCAGCGTAGGTGGATCTTATAAAAAAGAAGATACCTTTATTGAGGGTTTTAAAGATTCAGATGTCGCGACAAAAAGTTCAATCAGTTATAGGCTAGGGATAGATTATAGAACTCGCTGGAGTAGTAAATTTTCTGGGTCTATTGGGTTGGACTGGGTTGCCCAGATTTCCAATAATAACCGAGTACTCGATAGTGGATTTGATGTGATAGAACGCATCAATCAAAGTAATGCCCGTGGAGGAGGTTTGACCACCGCCATTCAATGGTGGTTAAATAAAAATGTAGCCTTGGGCATTGAAACGTCATTCTATTATCTGGTTGGAGAGCAAAGCATTGGTCGAAAATTTGTCAATTTCCCCGAACTGAACGATGATTTACGTACTGCACAAACTACTGAAGTACAGTTTCCCGTCGCTTTAAATTTTCATTGGCGGTTTTAATTAAATCCAAGACTTAATAACGATGTATATCCACATAAAATCTATATATTCACCATTTTTATTCACCAACAACAAATTTTAAGGTATGAAACTCCTTCACTACTTTATCGCTGTTTCAGGCTCAGTTCTGGCACTAGCGGCTTGCACCAAGGAGCGTCGTTCTGATTTGCCATATCAGTATCAATCTGATGCTTTAAGGCTTCCGGAACAGACCTACAATTATGCCAATCCGACTTTACCAAGTCACTTGGCCAACATTAAACAGGCTGTTAGCCAAAGGGTTACCAATGAAGGAGCTACTTTGGGTCGCGTTCTGTTTTATGATCCAAAACTTTCATTAACCAACAACACAGCCTGTGCTTCTTGCCATTTGCAAGCCAAAGGCTTTGCGGATCCAGTTGCGTTTAGTAAAGGTTTTGATGGCGCTTTGACCAAGCGCAATGCTAGTTCGATTGTTAACCCAATTGACAATGCCAATTTCTTCTGGGATGCGCGTGAAACCGACATCAAATCGATGGTACTCAAACCTATTGAGAACCATATCGAGATGGGTATGGACAATTTTGCAGCACTTGAGAAAAAGCTGGGTAGTTTAGACTATTACCGTCCGTTGTTTAAAGATGCTTTTGGTACCGAGCAGGTAACAGAAGAGCGCATTGCGGAAGCATTGAGCCAATTCTTGAACTCTATCGTAACGGGAAATTCTAAGTTTGACAGTTCAGAGCCTAATGGCTGGGGTAGCAACAACACTTCTGTTTTTACTTCAAAAGAGTTGGTAGGCATGAACCTGTTCTTGGGTAAAGCACGCTGCGCGACTTGTCACACCACCACCTCGAATCAATTTGGATTCACAGAAGGCTTTGCGAATATCGGCCTTGATATGGATCCAAAAGACCTTGGTTTGGGTGCGACTCAAGAAAACATGAATGGTGTTTTCAAAATCCCATCCTTGCGGAATGTAGCACTTTCTGGCCCTTACATGCACGATGGTCGCTTCAAAACGCTGGAAGAAGTAGTAAATCACTACAGCGAAAACATCCAACCCGTTGCTAATTTACACTGGGGGCTTCAGGATGGTACTGGAACAGGCGCACCCGTTAAGTTGAACCTTAGCACAGACGAAAAGGAAAGTTTGATTGCATTCTTGAATACCTTTACTGATAATCAGTTTATTCAGGATGACAAATTTTCTAATCCGTTTAAGCAGTAGTTTTTTTTAACAAAATTGGTCGCAAAACCTTTTTGGGGTAAGAGCGTACATGAGCCATCTCCTTTTTGAGGGAGGTGGCTCATTTTTTTTGTAAGCCTCTGTTTTGGAGAATTTTATCGTTATTTGGTCAAACGCAATGGATTACGATACATTGAAATTGGTATCACTATTGGTCTATATTGTTGATTGATCACGCTTGATATACCAAGCCCAAGCGATAAATAAAAACTGAAACGGTAAACGGATTAGTGCGGCACTATGGCTACCTACAGCAGGGGTTTCTTTAAAAATATCTATAATGTGCAGAGGTAAAAACAAAACCATAGCCCAAAAGATTCCTTGTGTTGCCATTGGTCTGGTTTGAGGTAAAAAAACGCCTACACCAAGTAAAATTTCAATTATTCCAACAGCATAATTGATGATAGATTCGGGCAAAAAATCGGGAATAAAGGCGTAGTACATATCTGGTGTACGAAAATGAGCAACGCCGCCCATGATCATAAATGCCCCAAAAAGAAAGGTAAGTCCTAGTTTTAAATATTTCATATTGGCAAAGGTAGCACAATCAATAGAAAGTAGTGCAATAAGTATTTTAATCTTCAAAACTATAAACATACATTAAATTGTATATTAAAATTACTTATTAAATATTGAGTATACTTTTTTTTACCACAAAAGTCCACAAGAGTCCACAACAGCGTTGAGTAATGCTTTGCTTGTTTTTAGTGTACAAAAGCGAGGGGTGACGCTTTTTATTCGTCCGATGCGCTAATTATTACTTAAACCCTGCATTTTTCTACCATTTCCAATGCCGTTGGGTGTTTTAATTCAAGGCAAATTTGCAACATAATCCAAAATTTTTGCCGAATACTCAGGCCGCCTTTATCCATATCGCCAAAATTGCTAAAATACGGACTGCGGGGCGAGTATTCAATTAATTTATGCAAAATACCATCCATTCGCCCGCTCAAATTGGAATGGTTACGCATGCCGTGTTTGGCTTGGATAAACTCATCCGAATGCCCTCGAAGGCAATCATCTAATATGGAAAGTTGAAGATCAGTAAAATGCGCCCAAACACCTTCCTCTTGTCGGCGGGGTTTCCAAGGTGCAAATTTATTAAAAAAAGTAGTGTCCGTATCGCCATAAGTAAACACCATTAAAGCATCGGGGATAGAGCGTTGATAATCAGCCTTATCGATAAATCCTTGAATATATGGAAACGCCATCAAAAAAAGTTCGCGGATAGGTACGCCGGTAACGATGACTACCCGGATTTGTTGCCATTCGGGGTAACGGCGCAACTCCTCTAAGGTCTCTTTTAGTTCTTCAAAATGATGGTCAATTTGTTTGGTATTGAATCGCGCATCCATAAAGATCACCTCCGGTAATTCGTTAGCGTGTTTGTGCAAATAAGCAAACAGTTCTCGGGTAGTATCCACTTTGCCTAAAAGGGTACACTGTGCTTGTTGGATAGCGCATACGATGTGCACTTCGGGTTGATCGTCGCAAAAAAGGACTTTTATAGGTTTTTTATGCATGTTTGAACTCGAGTTGTAGTGATTTAAAGCCGTCTTCATAGGTTTCAATACCAAGCAATTGGCCACCTATTTTTTCCATTTCCCATTGGATAATTTTGAGGCCATATCCATTAGAATCATCAATAATGGCTTGTATTTCGTTGTTTGGAGTAAAAGGAACACCATTATCACTGATGGCTACGCACACATTATCCCCGCAAAGGCGTGCACTAATGCGGATACATCCCGACACTTGGTTGCCCGATGCTCGAATGGCTTGAATCGCATTAAAAATGGCATTGTGAAATACCAGTTCGATACTATTGATCGTGCCCACTACTTCAAGGCCTGGAATATCAATATCTATTCGGATATGCAGTGGGACGACCAAGGAATCAAACCAACGCGAGATGCGGTCTAATCCAAGTTCCAGATCATAAGCGATAAAATCATTTACTGCGCTACCAGACAATGCGCCGCGGTTATTTTCATAAAAGAGCAGTGCTTTTTCGAGGGTATGGTTGTCGTTTTTCAAAATATCCATCACTCTTTCGTGATCGGTAATGGGGATATGTCCTAAGATGATTCGAGCATTTAATTCCTTTACTTCCTGAATGAGGTTTTTGAGGGAATGTAATTCGCCGTCGTACATATTTCGGAGGGTGGACACATCGGTATCGACCACGATCAGTGATTCGGTTTCGGCATCGTAAGTAATGCCACTGTGTACGTTTTTGGAGCCTAATATGGCGTTATAATACTCCGTTTTACCGGGCTGGGCAATCACATTTTCAATAACACGATCTAGTTGCCGATGCCCAGATGCGTTGTGAAGGGTTTGCCCTTCGGCATTTTGGCCATTGTTCCAATGTTTATAAGTATCGTTTGTATATTTGAGTTCGCCTTTTTTATTCGCAATAGCAATAGCGCAGGTTGCCTTGTTCAAACTGGCGAGCCAACGGTGCGCAGTAGTGGATAATTTTACGATATGACGATATAAAAACAGCGTGACAATAGTAGCGATCAACAAGAGCCAACTTATAGACAAAAAGCCCCTAAAAAAATTATACAAACTTTGGGGTACGGCAATTAAATTGTTGGTATTATTATACGTTGCATCTGGCATTCGAGAGGAGAGTTGGATCAGGTATTTGCCCGTTGTATCGGTGCCGATGAGCGAAACGCGTTGATTGATAATGGCATCGTTAATAGAGAGATTGGCGTTAAAAAAAGAAGGTTTGTAGGGATTTCCGCTTATTTTTTGACCATTATGAAGGACTTCGAGCGCCGTTTGAAGGATAAGCAGATAACCGGTTTGGTTGTGGGTAAGTCCTAGTACCTTTTTGTTGTTGTTGACGATATAGCGCGCATCGTGGATAATTTCCCAACTTTTGATGGTGCGTTTTTCGATGCTGACATTGTTATAATTGTAAACATACGCCTCGGAATCGCGTTGGACTACTCTTTGAACAATGAGAGAATCGACGGATAAATAGAGGCTATCTTTTTTCAGGTTATGCTGTCTTATGATGAGTTCTTGTGCTTCTTTAGGATTGATGCTCAATGACTTATCTTGTAAGACATACTCGTTGACCGCTTTTTGCCAAATAGGATACTGATCCAAAAGTAGTTGTCGGGTGTTTTTAATTTTTTGTTGCTCCTGCCGCGTAATGACGTAAAGACCAATCCCAAACCCAGAGAGAATAAGGGTGGGAAGCATGACGAGGATTAAGGCCCATTTTGATCTAAATTTCATAAAAACTATTTTTCGGGCTGTAAGGTGCGGGATATTTGGGAAAGGGCATAGTGAAATAGTTCACTATTTTGAAGTGAGAAGGGTGGCTTAGGAATTTAGTTGGTACTCTACCCACTACCCTACCCTATCCACCAAAGGTATATTGTATTCAAAAGCAATCTCATAAGCATGCCCCACAGGAATAGGCAACATTTCTTCTATCCAAATCGAACCTGAAATGCCTTGTATTAATTTGCAAAATACCTGCACGGAAAAAGGGCTGTCTAAATCTATAAATTGCGATTTTTGACCTTCTTTTTTGACAAAAACCAAGGATGGTAGCGATATTTCATGTCTAATTCGATTAATTTCTTTAAAAAAATGAATATCTTTTTTGCCCTGCAAAGTTACCCAAAAAGACGCGTCCATTTGCCAACAAGCACGTTCTACGACCATATCGCCAAGGGTTATTCTTGGACGGAAACGGCAGCCTCCTTTGTCTTCCCAAACAGACGGTGTACAGCCCAATTTATCCAACAAAGGTTGCCCCAAGGCCAGCAGCATTTGAACCAAGAGTGGCCGAGACGATAAGTCTTCTAAACCTAGATCTGCAAAGGTGACCACTTGGCTGTTTTGTGCATCCAATAAAACCATCGTGCCATCGGGGTACATTTTTGCTGTCCCAAGTGCCGCTTGAGCCGTCCTGCCACCGGGCAGTTTGATGTATTTTTGCGTCAATTCGGGGTGAATATTGGCATTAAAAGCCGCATACCACGAAAAAGCATACAAATTGGGATACCGCTCGTAAATGGATTTTAATTGCTCCGTAAAATCACTTGAAAACAAATGTAACCACCGGGCAAATAGTTTACCGCCTCCCGGATACAAAGTGTTCAGCACAAATTTTGAGTGGCCATTTTCGTCCTTAAAGGGTTGTACTAAATGACCAATAGGTATATCGGATGGCTGTTGAACGGCCATTGCCTCGGCAGGATAATGGTTCAATTGCTCAAATAAATCCAATATGTTCATCGTACCGTGCGCGTTCAAAACAGCGGCGATTTTTTGCCTCATACCTTTTCGTTTTTGTACAGGCGTATTGCTGCGGACTTGCGCAACCTGGGCAGCCATATTTTCCAATTCAGCAAATGTGACAACGGGCGTTTGCGCTATGGCCACATCTTCGTAAAATAATTGCTCGGCAGGTATGGGCGGGCAAAAACCAAGATACCGTTCAAAATAAATCCGAACTTGATCCAATGCCTCTTGTTGGGTGACCAATGCCTCTGCAATGGGCTGAAAAGGCAATGTACGAGCAGCAGTACGCAACCATTGGAGTAAAAATGCTGCTTCCGAAATAGCGGGAACAGCGCTGCCGCCCTCTAAAAAACCAAGGAATTGGTAAAGTTTGCCTGTCCACCCGTGATTTTGGCCAGTTTCTGGAAAATTCCATTCTAAAAGACCCGTGTCGATGAGTTCTTTGAGGTACAATTCTGTTTTTTCAAAATCCGATTCTGTGGCTTCGGCGATGATTTTTGTTAATTGAACAAAGCGTATAGCAGGCTGATTTTCAGTAAATTGTTGACAAATAAAACGCAAAACAGGTGACACCGCCACTTGCTGAATGGCTTCGTTTGTACCGTCAAAATACCACCAACGGAACACTTGTTCGCTGTTGACATCCACCAACGGATTTAAACGAACAGTGAGGGCATTGTAAAACGCAGGAAAAGCCAATAATACATCGTAAAAACAAGGTAAAAGTGCCACATTTGGCGTAATTTTGGAAGTAGGAGGCTGCTCGGCAGGTATGGTATCTTTGAATCGCCTGTTGTCCGAGTCGTTTACTTCATTTTCCCAAGGAAACACAAAGGCTTCCGATTTGTTATCTTGGTGCATATCCACGGTCGCAAACCTGCTGAGCGGCGTGGTTTTAGTGGCCATACGTGTCACATATTGCAAAATGCCCTCGGCGGTATGGCGGTCTTTTCTATTGAATTGATCTGGATTACTGGCTATAAAATCGGGGATTTGCTGCAAAAGCACCCTGCTTGAAAACAATAGGCCACGTTGTAACTCGGTGTGGGTGGCGTACTGTTGCAGGTGCCGATAAGAGGCTTTAACCAAGCGATTGTACTCGTTTTCGTACTGCAATTGGGCTGCAACTTCCTTGTCTAACGCCGTTTGATATGCAGCAATGGCGATAAATAGGTCATGCGCTGGCAATAAACCTTCTAAAGGCGGAACAACAGCTTTTTTAAAAAATATTTTACGTGCATTATAAATTTTGGTGCGTAAAAGCCCCTCTTCGGTGGTCAAAAGTGCCTTATCAAAGGCTTCCTGCACGCGGGTACGCGCAAGTTCTAATTCGGCGTTTGCCTTTTTCTGCGCTAATTCCAAAGTATCAAATTGCCCACGCAAGTGCGACAACACAGAAAAAGGTAATCCGGCAGTACGTTGTATATAAAGCATATCCGGTGTTAGTATCGAAGTACCGTTTGACGGATCACATACCCTTTTTCTGCTTTTTCGACCCACGGTTTTGTCTCACAATCGGTGGGAACAGGATTTGAATTGCAGTACTGAGAGTCCAAAATCCATTGTTCTTTATACACCAAACCTATATTTTTGGCATAAATCGTGCGAGAAAGGCGTTTTTCGATAACATTTTCATCATCTACTTCGGTAACGACTAAAACAGAATCAAAAGAAAATGCGCCTACTTGTCGAGGAATATCAATGGAATCCACTTCATAATTCCAATTGGTAAAAGGCCGGATAGATTGATCGGCAACTTTAATGGTACGATTGGGATCGATCCAAAGGTTACCATTCCACTCCGATCGTTTGGTCATTGGAAAAACCAAACGCAAGAAACGGAGGTTTTCTTCGGTCCGCACGGCTTTTTGGTCGGTAATTTCGGCAGTCCATATCCGCTCAATTTTCCAAGGAAGGGAGTCGGCGGTGCGCTCAAAACGCTCCACTTTCCATTGCAGGTGGCCTTCTGTATCCCTTAAAGTATCGGTGATGGTTTCTCGGATAAAAGTCGTAGAGGAATCTCGTGTTACACCCGTTGCAAGGGTTACAATAGTAATGCTATCTACTTGGTAATCAATAGATTGACCGATTGCCAAAGGGAAATATTTCTGTTGTTCGGACACATCGGTATTGATTTCCTCTATGGTGCGTTTGCCGCAGGAAACTAGTAGTAAAAGTAGTGTATAGAGTATTGCTTTTTTCATGATTAATATTGTTTTATCCTTGACCAAACATCCTTTCTGCATTTTCGGAGGTAATTTTAGCCACCAAAGACAACGGCACTACTTTGATTTCGGAGAGCATATCTGCCACAAGTTTTACATACGCGCTTTCGTTGCGTTTGCCTCGGTGCGGAACAGGGGGCAAATACGGCGCATCGGTTTCCAATACAACATGTTCGAGGGGCACTTGGCGTAATACATCTGGCAATTCTGATTTAGGATAGGTAACAGTGCCGCCAATGCCTAGCATAAATCCGAGATCAATCATGCGGTTGGCCTGCTCTATTGTGCCCGAAAAACAGTGAAAAATACCGCGCAAACGGCCATCTTGTCCTGCTTTTACGACTTCAAGGCATTCTTCATTGCTCTCTCTGGCGTGAACGATAACGGGCAGATTAAGGTCTTTGGCCCATTCAATTTGACGTGCAAAAGCCATTTTTTGTTGCTCCAAAAATGTTTTATCCCAGTACAAATCAATCCCCGTCTCCCCTACCCCAGCCCATGTGCGCTCGTTGAGGTATTTTTCGACAATGGCCAATTCTTCTTCCACATTTTCATTCACCGAGCAAGGGTGCAAACCCATCATAGCAAAGCAATTATTAGGAAAAGTAGCCTCCAAATCGAGCATTGCATCGATACTTTCGGCATCAATATTGGGTAGGTAAATTTTTGTGATCCCAGCGTCAATAGCGCGTTGCACCATCTCATTTCGATCTGCTTCAAATTTTCTGGAATAAAGGTGCGCGTGGGTATCTATGAGTGTAATTGACATTTATCTTTTTTTAATTAATTTATTGACCGCTTATTTTTTGTTCTAGTGCAGGACTGGTGCGTATGGCTTTTGCTTTTTTCCACCATTCCAACGCTTTAGATCGGTCGCCTTTAGCGGCTAGTGCATCGCCGTAATGTTCCAAAATATCGGCATTTTTATCGCCACCTTTGGCCATTATTTTATCAAAACGCGCAATAGCGTCATCTGGTTTATTTTGGGCGGTAAGCGCAACACCCAATTGATCTGTGACTTCCAGCAACAATGCTACATTATTCCCGCACATCACAATGGCTTGCTCTAATGCCGTTTGTGCCTGAGCAGGTTTTTGGAGCATATTGGCCGTTAATCCGTACCATAAATAGGCTTTCGGTTGGTTGGGAAACGCATCAATCGCTTTATCGGCTAAAGGCAATGCCTCGGTGTATTTTTTTTGATCGGTCAAAATAGTCAAGGCATTGTCCCACACGGAGAATACTTTAGGGCGCAGGTCGATACATTTTTTATAATGTACCAGTGCTTCGTCGTTTCTATCGAGCAAGTAAAACAAATCACCCGCAACGCTCCATGCCTTGGGTTCATCCTTATGCAGGGTAACTAGGGCATTGCCAAGTGCCAATAGGCCATTGATCGTGCCTTGGTCGCTGTTTTTGTTCAAAGTAGAGAGGTATGGGGAAATCTCTTTTATTTTAGCATCAATGGAGACGGCGGGATCTTTGAACAGCGGGAGCATGGCCTCCAATTTGGCATTTGCCGGACTGTTTTTACCTTGATCCAAAGCCCCTAATTTTGCTTCAGCATCGTTAGGATTCAAGCGTAAAATATCATTCCAAACCGCTTTTTCGGCAGTTTTATCGCTTATTTCATTGTAATATTTGGCTAAAATGCGTTTGTAATCCAAATCTCTTGGGTATGCCTCGCACAGTCGGCGCAATTCGTTAGCGGCTTTTGTTTGGTCGCCCATAGCCACATAGATCAAGTGTTTTTTAGAGGCTGTAATTTCGGAAATGCCCGTCATGGCTTCCAATTGATCCAAGGCTTTAAGACCACGTTTAGGATTTTCGGACAATATGGACAAATATGCCAACCGCTCTAGAAACTCGGGCGTTTTTGGATTTTTCTTGACCAATTGGTCATAAACGTCGGCAGCATTGGTGATTTGGCCATTTTTTTCATAAATATCGGCCTTGTGGAGCATGTACCATTTATTTTCTGGATTGATTTTAATCGCCTTGTCGATTGCATCCAAAGCGTTGCCGTATTGTTGGGTTTCGAAATAGCAACGGGCTAAGCCGTACCAAGCAGCATCGTAGGATTCGTTATTGTAGAGGAATTTTTTATAAGCATCAATCGCTTTATCGTTTTTGGAAAGCATACGGAATGACTCTGCTTCCAAGAACTGTGTTTGGCGTTCCACTTCCTCTTCGGACACTTCTTTTTTAACACCTCCAATGGTATTTTGAGCCGTTGAAACGGTGGCGCAACAGGTAAAAAGAATAAATGTGTATGTAATTATTTGTGTATTAGATATCATCTTCTTATAAAATTACTAAAATCTCCAATATTTAGTTCGTCTTTTGAACCTGTAAAACGACTGGAATTGCCGATCATGGAATCGGAAAGCACCGCGTTTTTGATATGTGATTTGTTTTGTATAATTGAGTTTTGAATAATGGTGGAATCCACTGTGGAGCCATTTCCAACGCTAACATAAGGCCCGATAACGGAATTGCGAATGACAGCATTTTCGCCTACAAAGCAAGGTTGAATAATGACACTGTTTTCGATGACAGCAGATTCGGCTACAAGGTTGCGGTGTCTGCGGAATTCCAACATACGTTCATTCGAGTAGAGGATGGCCTCTTTATTACCACAATCGAGCCATTCTTCAATTTCTCCGGTTACAAAATTAGTGCCTTGCTGCCGCATCAATTCCAAGGCTGTTGTGAGTTGGAACTCATTTTTTTCCTTGATTTCGTTGGTAATGACATGGTGCAGTGCAGCGCGTAATTTCTCACCTTCGCGGAAATAGTAAATCCCGACAATAGCCAAATCGGAGACAAATTTACTGGGTTTTTCTACAAAGTCGGTAATAATTCCCTGTTCGTTCAGTTTTACCACTCCAAAAGAGGACGGATCTTTTACTTTTTGGGTCCAGATAACGCCGTCTTGTTCCATATCGAATACAAAATCGGCTTTAAACAGGGTATCTGCAAAAGCGATCATACATTTTCCTTGCAAACTTTCCCAGGCACAGTGAATGGCGTGTCCTACACCGAGGGCTTTGGTTTGCTGGTAAATTTTGCCTTTTGCCCCCATTAATTTAGCGATATTTAGGAGTTCCTGCTCTACATCTGCGCCAAAATCGCCTACAATAAAGGCAATTTCGTTTATTTTGCCCGGATATGCTTTGGACAAGTCTTCTACCAACCGTTGGATAATAGGTTTGCCTGCCACAGGGATCAATGGCTTAGGAACAGTAAGTGTATGTGGGCGCAGGCGCGTACCGCGGCCAGCCATTGGGATAATAATGTTCATGAATAATACTTTATTAGTATGATTGTCTTGAGCGATTTACTAATTTTTTCCTGTACTACCAAAACCACCAATACCGCGTTCTGTTTCGCCGAGTACTTCCACTTGTTCCCAAGTAATTTGCTCGTAACGGGCAATCACCATTTGCGCAATACGCTCGCCGGGTTCAATCGTTTGTACGTCATTAGAAAGATTCACCACAATACAATGGATTTCCCCTCGGTAGTCGCTGTCGATGGTACCCGGCGAATTAAGCATAGTGAGTCCACGTTTGGCGGCCAAACCGCTGCGTGGGCGTACTTGAGCCTCAAATCCGAGGGGTAATTCGATGGATAAACCAGTGGGTACCATAAAACGATCCAAGGGCTGTAACGTAATTGGTGCTGAAATATTGGCTTTCAAATCCAACCCCGCGCTGCCTGTTGTGGCGTATTGGGGGAGATCAAAAGGGGAATTATTGATAATTTTTACCGTCATTGATAGCAATAAGTGAAGGTTCGTCGCAAAGGTAGCACAGATTGTGCATTGCAACGGTGGGTTGGACGGGAAATTGAGCATTTAGTTACGGTGAGGGATTGGATGATGGTGCGATTGTACTTATACTATCCATTTTTGATTTACGCTGTTGCTACAACACTTCGAAAAAATTTTAGTGCTTTTATGATTTGTTAGGACTCGAATGCGGCAAAACAACCGAACCACATACACATATCACGAAAAAAGGCTGAGATAAGATAAAGAGTCCGATTGATGATTTAATACAATAAATAAAGTATCCAAAAACGATCTTTATAGCGCTCTAAAACATTCTTAAAAAATATTTCATAATGCTTGGTGGAGATCTGGGTATTCGCATAAATTGCAGCCTTAAATCATAAGTAGTCCAACATGAAAGAACAAGATTTATGTTGCAAGCGAAGCCCTGTCGGTCTCCTCTTTGATGGCTGACAGGGCTTCGTGCGTATAGCCTGCATACACGCAACTTACGACTAAGTGAGGTGCGCAATGCGGGATATGTGTCCAAATGGGAGTCACTATCGCAATGCGGTAGTGCTCTAGTTCCCTGCAACCAAAACCAATGCCTCCGCTCTTCGATTTATAAAAAAAATTAAAATAAACGACTTTTGTTTTATCCAAATTTAAAAATTTTATCTATGAAAAAGAACTTATTAGTCTTAACAATATTGACCATTTTTGGAGCATTTTCTACACTTTTTGCTCAAGAAGTGACTGTTTCAGTTGCTGATGTGGTTAATTTTTGGGAAGCCTACGATAGCGTTCAAACCACAACCGACCGCCAAAAACGTCTTGATTTTATCCAAAAATTGTATATTGATAGAGGTACACAGGGTTTAAAAGATGTTCAAGAATTGCGCGGTGTGAAAACAGAAAACTGGCTAGAATTGATTGATACACATAAAGAAGACTTGGAGAAAAAACGACCTTTTACGCTAACTGTTTTAAATCAAAAGCCAATTTTGGATAAGAAATTAAAAGAATTGAAGAATTTTTACCCAAATTTCAAAGGTGGTGCAGTTTATTTCTTGGTGGGGTGTTGGATTTTCGGAGGTACAATAAAAGGTGATCATGCACTCGTAGGCGTAGAAATTGCTGCAAGCGAACGTGAGGATTGGGCTGTTGAACTCGTTTTGCATGAGTTTATTCACACGATACAAGTACCTTGCAACTACCATTTCCTATCACATACGATTAGAGAAGGTATGGCCGATTTTTGTGCCGAATTGTTGTATGGAGAAAAAACTTTGGCCGAATTATATCCTAATATGCACACGGCTTTTGGTTTGAAAAACGAGGCGGCTATTTGGGCTGATTACAAAAAATATATACATATTAATCGAGAATCTTATTATCAATGGTTGTATGGTTTGGAAGGTCGGGTGATTAATGGTAAGAAAATGCGAGATTTAGGTTATTTTATGGGCTATCAAATCTGTAAAAGCTACTACAATAAGGCAATTGATAAGAAACAAGCCTTTCAAAATATGATTGAATTAGATTTGACAAGTGATGAAAAAGCGCGTGAGTTCCTTTTAGAATCGGGTTATTTAAATAAAAAAGATGAAAAGTTTGTTAGAAAAATGGTATTTTCAAGAATTCCTCCTGACGCGAGGGTGGGCAAAATGAAAACTATCGGTTATAAAATTGTAAAAAATCATGTAATTTTTAGTTATAACTTATTGCCGTCCCAAAAAGATGCTAAATCGGTATCCATTGCAGGAAGTTTTAATGGGTGGGTGCCTAATTTGACTAATTTTACGATGAAGAAAGTGAGTGACATCAAATTTGAATTAGCTGTACCAATTGCACAATTTGAAAAGGGCAAAATCTATCAATTCAAATTCGTTTTAGATGGAAATAATTGGCAAGACCCACCTTTTGAGGCTAAAAATACATTAGAAGAAGGGGGCTATACAAATTTATCGTTACGATTATAAAATTACTGAGGGGGTATTGTTATCATGCGCCCCAAAAACTGGACAGTCGCAATTAACAAAATACGCTTTAAGCAACCTTTAAGGAGTCCAAATGCGATTAACAGTGTGCGCCACCCAAAAAAACGCATGTTCGCAAGCATCTTCAACGCTCTACGAACAACAAAAAAAACATAAAAAACTCATATATCCCACAAAAAATGATCAAAATCACCTCTTTCGCAACAACTATTTGTCTATTTTTCACCGCCGCACTTCAGGGGCAAACCTGCTGCACTTGCGCGCCTGTAGACGATTTCGAGGGACATAACTGGTACAATGTATCGGCGCCATCGGGGTTGATCCTACGGGCAGATCCCAGCCGGAGTGCCAAAAAACTGGATGCCATTCCTTTCGGTGAGCAAGTCCTGGGTTGCCGCTCCACCAGCGTTGAGGAAACCATTGAAGGTAAAAGCGGCCGTTGGATAAAAGTAAGTTGGGCCGAAAAATCGGGGTATTTATTCGGCGGTTTTCTGACCGAAACGACGGTACCCAATATTCGGATGGTGATCCCAAATGCTGGCATTGACTCTGGATGGGGGTGTATGGAATTTCCCCCGGAAATCTCATGGCAAGGACTGGTAAACGCGGATACTACTAAAAACAATCCACCAGCCAAGCGTTCAACCGATTTTTTAGCAGTGGATTTAAAAATGGGCCGAAAAAAAGTGCATACCGATTGCCAGCCCTCCGGCGTTTTGGAAAATACCGTGCTGAATGAATTAGCCGCGCCATTTGCGGTATTTTCTGGTTTTAAACTGGCCAAGAACGTTCATAACTACGTATCAGCCCCGGTTAAACTCCTGCCAGGAACAGTCAAAAGTTTCCGTTTTTACGACCCGGCAACCCAAATTACAAGGGATTATATCATATCTGCCGATGGACACGTCATTGCCAATCCTAATTTTGTCAAAAGGGAAGATACCCGTAAAGGCCCCAATGACCGCATTGAACAGTATCGCGTCAACTTGTACGAATATACGTCCCAAGATCATCAATCGGATAGCAATAAGCCATGGAAGGCCCAAAAATTAGAAGAAAGTACTGTGACAACGCCCAATGATACTAATACTTATGAGATGGGTGTACTGTATATCTATTTTGCCGGAGACCTAGATGGTGATCAACAGTTGGATTTAATCCTTGCTCGTTTGGGTGGTGTTGGCAGTTCGTACACTTTATTTTTATCGTCGAAAAAACTGCCGTCCTTTTTGCTGCGCTGCGTGGCATCGTTTAGAGATACAGCGTGTTAGACACCGCTGGTGTGCAGACTTACTTTGGTACCGGCATCAGCCCACAAAAAATGCTAACTCTTCGAGCAATTAAAAGAGCGGCAATCTACAAGTTAACGCTTGTGTAGCACATTTAGACTACAATACACTTCACAACTGCATTACTTCCAGACATAAGTAATGTGTGAATAATGCAACTATCTTCCATCATAGTGTAAGGTTTTAGGTATTAGCAGGTAAGACCTTTGTGTACCATTGTGAATAAAATACTTAAAAAATGACTTTAGAAGAAATAATAAACTACAGACGTTCTGTAAGGAATTACAAAACAATTCCAATTGATACAGAAAAAGTGAAGCATTGTATGGAACTTAGCACTTTCGCGCCCAATAGTTCCAATATGCAGTTGTGGGAGTTTTACCACATCGTTGACCCAGAAATTCTAAAAAAAATCGCTATCGCTTGCCTCAATCAACAAGCAGCAACTACTGCCCAACAAATGGTGGTTTTTGTAACAAGGCAGGATTTGTTTCGAAAAAGAGCGAAAGCAATGATGGACTTAGAAACTCAAAATGTATTAAAAAACAGTCCTGCGGTGAAACAAGAAAAAAGAATAAAAACTTGGAAAATGTATTACGGTACAATAATGCCGATATTATATGTGCGTTTTTTTGGAGTTATCGGATTTATCAGAAAATTGGTTGTAAACATTGTTGGGCTTTTCAGACCAATTGTTTATCAAGTATCTGAAAATGACATGCGCGTTGTGGTGCATAAAACATGTGCTTTGGCGGCTCAAACATTTATGCTGGCCATGGCTAATGAAAAGTATGATACTTGTCCAATGGAAGGTTTTGATAGTAGAAAAGTAAAAAGTATTTTAAAATTGCCTTATGGTGCAGAAATCAATATGGTTGTATCCTGTGGTATAAGAGAGGAGCATGGCGTTTGGGGGGACAGAATGAGAATACCTTTCAGCGAGGTTTATAGAAAAATGTAAAAACTTATCCGTCCTTTGGAAGTGCCTACAACTGTCTGCATAGCACAGCAAAGAAAAAATAATATACTACGTTTTCATTTTTTTCGTAACTTCGCCTCATCGTAGGTAAGCGTAGCGATTTTGCTAACGCCTCAACTATTCAACATAAATTGACAATTTTAAACCAAATAAAATGGAAACAATAAA
>JAAFHO010000129.1 GCA_013297575.1 Chitinophagales bacterium | reverse complement strand
TCGATCTGCTTGATTAATAGCACTTGGATCAAGGTACATCAGTGAAAAATCTGAAGTACCTCCCCCAAAGTCTCCTACAAGTACCAAGGTTCGTTCCTTAATTTTTCGTTCATAAGTGAACGCTGCTCCGATAGGTTCCATTTGAAAGAAAAATGTCTCAAATCCTGCTATTTTTGCTGCTTTTGACAAGCGTTCTTGCGCTAATTGATCTTTTTCAGGGTTTTCGTCAAAAACTACAGGGCGGCCTATAACTGCCGTAGTGATCGTTTGACCCAAAAAAGTATCTGCTTGTTTTTTTAAATGACTGATAATAATAGCGACTAAATCTTCTGCTTTAAAACTCCGTCCCCCAATCTTGGTATCTATAAAACTCTTGTTGGGCAATACTTTTTTAATGGATTTCATAAACCTACCTTGCATCCTGCTATCCACATAACGCTGCACGGCCTCTTGCCCCACTACATACTGAATTAAGGAACTGAACCGCTGTTCATCAGGAAAAAACAACAACGAAGGCGTACTAAATAATTGAATCACTTCATTGGTACGGGTATCCAAAATGGCTAAAGTGGAGTTGGTCGTGCCAAAATCAATACCGTAAATATATGGAGGCATGGGTTATACAAGTTCTACTGAGTGTGAAAGGGTGTTCTAACAACATAGTTTTGAAAAAAGTTCCAATATTGAGGTCGTAACCCAAAATAATGCCGATCTTTGCGCCATCATTGGGGTGGAATATTTTTTAGATTTTTCAAAAAAAATATTCCTGAGATTACACCCATCGAACCTGTCCGGGTAATGCCAGAAAGGGAATGACGATGAGTAGTGACCATCACTACACTATTGAAGCCCCTTCAATAGTGGATGTTTCACTTTTTTGATTTAATGATTTAATGACCAGTTTTTTAATGAACAGTATGCTTTCCAAAATTGGAAAGACAAAACACGATTACTTTTTTCTACACTTTATCCTCTTATTTATTTCGTTTACGATCAGTGCACAACAAGACAGTGCTACGCTCCAAGCGGTGGTCATTCAGGCTACCAGAACCAGTAGTGACAGCCCTGTTCCACACACCAACATTAAAGCCGCCGCTATTGCTCAACAGCAACAAGCACAAGACATTCCGTACTTGCTCAGCGGTATTCCGTCTTTGGTAGAAACCTCCGATGCGGGTGCGGGTGTAGGTTACACTGGCTTGCGCATACGCGGGAGCGACCCCACAAGGGTTAACATTACCCTAAACGGCGTACCATTCAATGATGCCGAAAGTCAAGGCGTTTTTTGGGTAAATATGCCCGATTTAGCCAGTTCCGCGGCAGAAATACAGGTGCAGCGCGGTGTAGGTACGAGTACCAACGGCGCGGGAGCATTCGGTGCAACAGTCAATATTGATCTATCCAAAGTTACTCGCGATCCTTTTGCGCAGATTACAAATACTTTTGGTGCTTTTGGGGTGCGCAAACATGCTATACAATTAGGAACGGGCGCATTGGCAGGTGGTAAAATCAGTTTTTCAGGTCGGTTATCCACCGTCCATTCCGATGGTTATATCGACCGCGCAACAGCAAATTTACGCGCACTACACCTCACCGGAACGTATATTGACGACCACCAATCGCTACAAATGCACTTTCTGGGAGGTCGTGAAATAACCTACCAAGCCTGGTATGGCCTTCCTGCTCAATATTACGATGCAGGTACGAACAGAACCTACAATGCAGCAGGTACGGAGCGCACCGACCAGCCTCACCCCAATGAAGTGGATAATTACAACCAACAACATTATCTTTTACACTATAAGCGCAATATTTCGTCCCGTCTATTGGTGCAATTGAATGGCCACTATACCCGAGGATTTGGTTATTACGAGCAATACAAAGCCAACCAAGCCTTTAGCGACTATAATTTGAACAATATACCCTTTGCTGACACGACCATATCTGCTACGGATTTGATCCGCCGCAGGTGGCTGGATAATCATTTTTATGGCACTACTTGGGTCATTAAATATGCTAACGGAAAGACGCATTTAACCTTTGGCGGTGCTGCCAACCAATATCGGGGCAAGCATTTTGGTGAAGTGATTTGGGCTACTTATAACCCCGTTCCCCAAGGCCATCGTTATTACGAGAATGATGCAGTGAAAAATGATGCAAATGCCTATTTTCAGATAGAAACTAAATATTCTAGCCATTTTTCGTCGTTTGTTGATCTCCAATTGCGTCATGTAGGTTACCATTTTTTAGGGTTCAATAACGAATTGCAGAACGTAGATCAAACCGCTAATTTGCTGTTTTTTAATCCAAAAGCAGGATTAAATTACCGGTTCTCGTCCCGTTCGGATGCCTATATTTTTACAGGTATTGGACACCGCGAACCCAATCGCGACGATTTTACCCAATCTACCCCCAATAGCCGACCCAAGGCAGAGCAATTGTTCAATTTGGAAACGGGTGCCAAAACTAGGCAAACGAATTGGTCGCTATCGGCCAATCTATTTGGCATGTATTACCGCAATCAATTGGTGCTGAGTGGACGCATTAACGACGTAGGGGCTTATGCGCGCACCAATGTGCCCACGAGTTACCGTACAGGTTTGGAATTAGAGGCCACCGCCCGACCTATTTCGAGGTTGCTTTTCAGCGGGAACATATCTTGGAGTACGAATAAAGCCATTAATTTTGTGGAATTCCGCGATAATTGGGCAACAGGAACACAAGAGGCCATTACTTATCCAAAGTCGGATTTAGCCTTTTCGCCTAATCTAATCGCTCGCGCTGAAGTAAATTACGATATTATACCGACCAATAAAAAACACGCCTTGGGTATTACATTATCTGGAAAGCACGTGGGGCGGCAATTTTTGGACAATACTTCAAACACTTATACCCAATTGCCTGCTTTCCGCTTTTTGGACGCACGGTTCAATTACAACTTATCGCTTCACCATCAACAAAAAATCCGATTTATTTTGGCCGTCAATAATTTATTTAATGCTAAATATGCGTCTAATGGATGGGTTTATCGGTTTACTTCACCGGATTATGACCCACGTAGCGACGATTTCTATACAAGACAAGAGGGTAGTGGCGGTATTTATCATCAAGCGGGGTATTTTCCACAGGCTGGAACGAATTGGATGATGACCGTTGTCGTAGAATTTTGATAAAACTATTTAAATCCCGCTTACATTTCCAAAAAACACGTTACCTTTGCGCCCGCTAAGGTCTCGTAGTTCAACGGATAGAATAGAGGTTTCCGAAGCCTCTGATAGTGGTTCGATCCCACTCGGGACCACAAAGCCCCTGCAAGTTGTTGTTAATCAACATTTTGTAGGGGTTTTTTATAAAACAATATTGCACTTTGTTCGTGCGTTTTATCAGATATGAAAAAGTATTCTTTGCTTATCTTATGGGTGCTTTGCACACTTACCCTTTCAATTACACCATCTTGTAAGGCCAAATACGGTTGTCCATCCAATGAGCAGGTGCAGCCCAAGGTCAACAAGCGCGGCGAATTAAAAACGAAGCGCAGCAAAACAAAAGGGGATTTGTTTGATAAAAAAATGAGGAAGCGTATGGGGCACTAAATCGTTACGATAAATGTAGCGGATTGGGAAGCGTTTTATGTATTGCTATTGTTGGTATCATTTTGGAGATGTACCAACAATAGCAATTTTTTTTTAAAATAATTAATCCTCCGACGGTGGCAATTCGTTCTTTCTAGGGAAATTGAACAAATAGGAGGTCAGTAAAGGGACAAAGAAAATACCAGCTGTTAAAACTGATAACGCGATATCGGCGTGTTCTCCATCCAAAACTTTAGCAAATTGAGTATTAGGATAGAGATGGCTAAATAACGATAAAGATAGTTTTAATCCTAAAATGGCAATGACTAAAAATGCAATCGTTTCTAAAAATGGAAATCTTTCGAGTAGCTTTACAAATGCCTGCGCTACAAAGCGCATGGCTAAAATGCCAATAAATACACCAATACAAATGAGGTAGATATTTTCCGTAAAGGCGACTACTGCAAATATATTATCCAACGAAAACGCTAAATCCATGATTTCTACGGCAATAATGGTGGACCAAAATTTACCAATTTTACCCACAGTAACCCTGTAAAACCATTTTTCTTCCTTATTTAAGGTATCATCTTTTTCCGTTTTGGTGGACTTTGACATGAAATAATCATAAGCCAAATAAATAAGATACAAGCCTCCAAGGGGCTTTAACCACCATATTTTTATTAAAAAAGAAGCAAAAAGCAAACAAAGCCCTCTGAAAAAATAAGCACCAAAAATACCATATTTGAGTGCTTTTTTACGCTCGTCTTTGGGCAAATCCATGACCATTGTGGCCAAAACAGCGGCGTTATCTACAGAAAGGAGACTTTCAATAAGAATAAGATTAAAAATAATAATTCCGGCAGCCTGTAGGTCATTCCCTAATATCTGGTGCAAAAAATCCATATCGCTCTAGTGTGTAACTCTTTTGTGTACTGTGAAACTTGATTTAACGGGAAATGTTCGCAAACATAGGTATTAAAAACGGTTTTGTACTTTTTATCCTACGTAATTGCGCAATAAATGGACGAAGGAATCAAATTCATATCCTTCCCCAATGGCCCTGAAGTTCCAGTGGCCTTCGTAGCGGTAAACCTCCGCAAATAGCATTGTTCGTTTATTATGATAGGCGTTTCCAGAAAGTTGATAACGCACCATTTGCTTTCCATTAGCATCTGTTGCATGGATAAAGGCATTATTCACGGTTCCAAAATGCTGACCTTTTTTAATACCTTCAAAAATAGTAACCACAAAAACCAATCGGTCAATCTCCTTATCCATCTCGCTCAATCGGGCAATAATTTGCTCGTCATCGCCATCTCCTGCACCCGAGCGGTTATCCCCATTCAGCCGGATACTACCTGAAATATGTCGCATGTTATTAAAAAAAATAACATCGCCGCCTATGAGTTTATCATTCCCTAATTTGCTAACTTTACCATTGGGGTTTAATAAAAAACAGGTGACATCTAAATCGAAATCGTCTTTTTTTTGTGAAAACAACCTACCCAATAGACCTGAATTTTGTTTTTTTATGTCCCAACCAAGGCCAATTACCACATTGGAGAGGTCAAATTCTCCGGTATCAAGATCAACCGTTTGGCCTTTATCTATGTTCTTTTCCATGTAAAACTTACTTAAAAACGCAAAGGTATTTCAGATTCTTTAGTACACCAACTTATTGCGTAACAATTCGGCGACAAGAATACCTGTAGCCACGCCTGCATTGAGGGATTCTGCACCATTTTCGGCGCCACTTGGTATGGTAATTTTATGGGTCAGCAGGTTTTCGTTTTCTGGCCGGATCCCCTTCCCTTCATTACCTATAACCAAAATACCACTACCGAATAGTGTGGTAGAGAAAAGATTTTGGCCATCCATTACAGCACCAATAACCGAGGTGTCGGGATGGATTTTTATGAAATCCGATAAAATAATGCCTTCCAAGATGCCTACCCTGAAACAAGCACCCATCCCAGATTGTACTACTTTGGGGCTAAATGCATCAACGGTATCGTCAGAGCAACATACGTGCCTTATTCCAAACCAATCTGCTATCCGTAGTATTGTCCCCATATTTCCGGGATCTTGAATACCATCCAAGTAAAGTGTCAGTACATTTGGGTCTATGCT
This sequence comes from Chitinophagales bacterium, assembly GCA_013297575.1. Taxonomy (GTDB): domain Bacteria; phylum Bacteroidota; class Bacteroidia; order Chitinophagales; family Saprospiraceae; genus M3007. Next base: position 5,140 of record JAAFHO010000129.1, on the reverse strand, counting down.
ACTTAAAATGGCTTGTTCGGGAATCATAGCAACCGCCACTACTTGGTTGGGCGTCGTTAATGTACCGATCTTTTTTAGTTCAACCTCTGTGGTTGTATTAAATTTATCGTAAAAAGGCTGTATCAGCGCCGCATTTTGGGCTGCCCAGCGTTCAGTGCCATAGATAGTCACAACCGCAACGCGTTGCTGTGTCAATAACTCTTTTACCATTTTTTCACCTTCTACTAAGAAATTTCGGTACTTTTGCCGAAATTTCTTAAGGTGTAAACTGGTAATATACTTTTGCTGGTTGATGCTAATCATAAAAATTGGAAATCCTCAAAATGAGTTTTTGCTATATAATAAATCGTTTTTTCCTAGGTTGGTTACTTGTTGCTACCGTGCTAATCAGTTGCAATGTTACGAAGCATTTGGATACCGACAAAGGAGAACGTCTTTTAACCAAAAATACGTTAGAAATAAAATCAGCAACTCATATTCCGTTGAGCCAAAAACGGTCGATTCGTTATGAAACAGAAAATTTATTCAAACAAAAACCTAACCGGAGTTTTTTGAAATTACACCTACGTTTGGCGGCTTATTACAAATACAAAGACCGAAGTAAGCGATTTGCAAATTTTGTCAATAAAAAAATAGCCGAACCTCCAAGTATCATTAAAGAAGATCTTTGTCAGTTGAGTGCCATTTATTTCCAAAATTTTATGCGCAAAAGGGGCTATTTCGATGCTACTTGTACTTACGAATTGAAAATGAAAGGTACTGATAAAGTGGAGGCGATTTATCTACTGGATTTAGGGCAGTTGTATACCATTTCGTCGATAGAACTGATCAGTAAGGACTCCAATATTCTGTCCATTTTACAAAAAAACAACGCAGAGTCCAATATTAAAGTAGGTGCACCTTTAGATGGCAGGTTGTTTGATGCCGAAAAAACGCGCATTACCAAGCTATTGCGCAACGAAGGCTATGCGCAATTTATTCCAAATTATATAGAATTTACAGGTGACAGCACTACGGCAAAAGTGAGTGTAGGATTGGAGGTTTTGCCTTTTAATAATGAAAAAAACGACCATCCTGTCTTTAAAATTGGTAATGTATCCGTCTTTTCTAGCCTTGTTCCTGATGTAAATACAATTCGCAATGATACATTATTGAATAATATTAAGTACTATTCTAATGAGCCTAAGTTTATGCTCAAACCGAAGCATTTAGACCGAGTGATTAAAACGCGTCCAGGAGAATTATTCCGACAAAAAAACTTTGAGCAGTCCTATAAAAACATGAGCAATCTCGGTGCTTTTCGTTTTGTTTCTATTCGTCCAACACCCGATTCGCTGCGCAAAGATACCATGAACGTGGATATTTATTTTGCACCAGCCAAACGCTCCTCCATAGGTGCAAATGCGGATTTTCGTTATATCAGTTCTCCTGGTTTGATTGGAGTTACCAGTAGTGTATTCCACAAGCACCGCAATTTATTTCGTGGTGCCGAACTGCTACAAACGAACCTGACTGGCAATATTGAGTTCAATACCGATGTGAAAAAGCAGCAGGCGATCTTTTTATGGGAAGCAAAACTGCAAAATGACCTACTTATACCGCGATTTTTGGACTATGTTTATGTATGGAAAGCACTCAATAAGTTGCATTTTGGCAAAAAAAAGATTGTTTCCGATCATTTGTATCAATTAATGCAAGAAAGTGCAAAAGCGCATATTGGGTTGAATACCAATTTTGTAAGCCAAAATAACTTTTTCACATCTGGCCAAATTGATGCTAGTTTTGGGTATAACTTGAATCCTGGCGGGCAAAAAACGTATTCATTTACGCATTTGGGCTTGGATTGGTTGCAGTATTTAACATTTTTTGAACAGTTTGATAACTTAAAGTTGCGGTCTCCGCTGTTTGCAAAAAGAACGTCAAATCAGTTGTTTACGGGTTTTTTGCTGCGTTCTTTTTCTTATAAATACTTTTCCAAGACCAATTTGGCAGGTGAAAAGTATGTTTTTCGGTTCAATTCTGAAGTTTCGGGGCTAGAAGTAGATTTGTTAAATCGGGCATTTAGACCCAAAGAAACTTGGCGGTTAAACGAGAACCTTGATTTTGCAAAGTATTTTAGATTCGAGGTAGGAGGGAGTTATTCGCGCAGTTTTACCAACCATATTTTGATCGGAGGCATGATCAATACAGGTATTATTGTGCCTTTTGGAAGAACACAAAAAACGAATCCATTTGTAAAGCAATTTTCGATTGGAGGGCCATCCAGTATTCGGGCTTGGCCTTTGAGGCAACTAGGGCCGGGAACCTATTATAATGCGGATATCAATAAAATAACGCCTTATTTTCAGGCATCTGATATCAAAATTGAATTTAATAGTGAAATTCGATTCCCACTTTTTTGGTATTTCAAAGGCGCAGTTTTTCTGGATGGAGGCAATATTTGGGCACTTCGGGTGGAACAAGAAAGACCGGGCGCAAAGTGGTACCGCAATTCATACAAGGATATTGCACTAGGTACGGGTTTTGGGTTGCGTTTTGATTTTGGATATTCGGTTATCCGTTTTGATCTTGGTATGAAATTGCGAACACCTTATAAAATCCAAGACTCAGGTAGCAATTGGGTCAATTTGGATTTAACTCAATATCAATTTTTTAAAAATACTTGTACCATGAATATTGCAGTAGGTTATCCATTCTAAATTAATAACAATCACCACTATGATGAAAAATATAATTTGTATTCTATTATTTATACTGGGCAGCACATTCCATTTAATGGCCCAAACAGATACTTTAACGGTGAAAAGTAGAGGAGGAGCGGGTCGGCGTACCACCCCTGTTGATACGCTTATACCAGATATTGCCAAAATACGCACCGATACAACGGGGCCATTGGATTCCACTAAAGTAGATTCGTTGGCCAAATCGGTAAAAAGAAACGTTTTTGTACAGTTTTTTAAAAAAGACTATCCCAATCCGCGCAAAGCCATGATCCTCTCGCTCATTTTACCCGGATCTGGTCAGGCTTATAATCGAAAATGGTGGAAAATTCCCATTGTTTATGGTGCTTTGGGTGGGGTTGGTTATTGGGAAATTACCCAGATCAAAGAATACCGAATACTCAAAAGTAGCTATAAAGCATTGGTAGATGATAATCCTGCGACCATTCCTGATGCCCGATGGATTAAGTATGATAAGGTGACCCTAAAAGCCAACCGAGATATATCCAGAAAAAACCTCGAAAGGAGTTCTTTAATATTGGGTTTGATGTACTTATTGGCAGTTACCGATGCATTTGTGGATGCCCACATGTACTCTTTTGACGTAAGTGAGGACTTGAGCCTGCAATTTTGTCCGAAAATGCAAAGTATTGCTGGAATTGGAACAGGTTTTGGAATAGGTATGCAAGTGGCTTTTTAGTGCACAATCATCGACACTCCCATTTATGAATACATTTATTGATTCTGATATAGATAGCATATCGCTGACCCGCAAGCACCTTTGGGCGAGTTTGTTTTTTCCTGTTTGCGCAGTGACTTTTATTTGGTTTGCGCACATTTTTCGTATTTATCTCGATTTGGATGCGGGTGATTATGGTGTCATTTCCCGAACTGTTTATGGACTTAGAGGGATTCTTACCGCGCCTTTGGTGCATGGTAGTTTGGGGCATATTGCTTCTAATACTGTGCCATTATTGGTATTGAGTGCCTTGACTTTTTATTTTTATCAGCGTGTTGCACTCCGTGCATTTTGGTTGATTTATTTTCTTACAGGCATTTTGGTTTGGCTTTTTGCACGACAGGTATCGCATATTGGGGCGAGCGGCGTGGTTTATGGTTTAGTGGCTTTTATTTTTTGGAACGGAATAACGAGGGGAAGTGTACGATCTATCATTCTTTCGTTAGTGGTTTTGTTTTTTTATAGCGGTATGTTTATGGGAATTTTGCCAAATGAAGAAGGTGTATCTTGGGAAAGCCATTTATTGGGTAGTTTTTCGGGAATTATCGCTGCATTTTGGTTTAAAAGTGAACTGGAAGACGAAGAAAAAACCAATCGCGATCCTTTTGCGGAAGAACGCGGTATGCCTCGACAACGGTTTTTGCCCGCTGGAATATTTGATAAAACCAAATTACAACGCCAACAAGAAGCCGAAGAAGAAGCGCGCAGGATTGCCGAAGAATACTACCGAGCGCAACAACAACAATTACCTCCTGCGCCTCCATTTTGGAACCAGACGGGTACTTGGTAATATTTGTAGCATCGTTTTTAACGAGAAAAGCCGATCAACTGCTGGAGTTGATCGGCTTTTCTCATTAGAGAAACATTTAAAATTACTTTACCAAAGCATAATTCAAGGCAAAAGCAAAACTCATTGGGCGTTGAGAGAAATTATAGTTTTCTCCGAGGAATGTAATTTGATCGCCAAATTTATTAAAATTCCCTTCAAAACGCAAGTCAGCAGATAAGCGACCGTTGCCAATGGTGATACCGCTCAACCAGCCCCAAGTCAATTCTTTGAATGTTTCGTTAAAACCTGCAATATCGCTCAATCCGTTGTTACCCTTGAGGTGATAATTGGCAACAGGGCCTGCATGGAAGCGGAACGGGCCTGCTTTTAGGCCAATTGCTAACGGGATTTGGAGGTTTTGGTAACTCGATCTTTTGATCAATGATTCGCCAGTACCGGGTGATTTAACGATAAAATCGGTGCGGTTGGTTTGGAAATTCACCTCGGGTTGGAGGTAAATCCGACGGCCAAAACGCATATAAGCACCGACTTGCGTACCGAATTTGATGTCATTTACAGCAAGGTCGTATGCTGTTTCACCGGCACCTACAGAGATGCCTTTATATTGTTCTTGTGGAGAAATAATGCCTGCTTTAAGGCCAAGTGAGAATTGAGCGTTAGCGACAAATGCGCAAGAGCAGAGCAAACAAGCAGTTACAATTATGTTTTTCATGTTGTGGATAAATTTTCCTCCTAAACGCCCCTTTATTTTTTTAAAGTACTTTGAGGTCACAAATTAGGGGTGCTTTAACCGTGTCTTAACTGCAAGTATTAAGAAACTTGTAAAAAATGGTCTGCATCACCAATCACCACCAGCACCACCGCCGCCAAACGATCCCCCGCCAAAATCAC
>JAAFHO010000128.1:4733-10951 GCA_013297575.1 Chitinophagales bacterium | reverse complement strand
GTGCTTCTGATATCACGACCAAGAACCCTAAAAAAATGGAGCGTTATTTGGAAGGTTATGAATACCTCAAGGAGCGCATGGCATTGGTGAGTGAATCGGATCGAATGCGCCTTTGGCAGCCCGTACTCACAGGCGAAATTATTATGGAAACATTTGGTATTCCTCCTTCTAAAAATGTGGGGATAATAAAAACGGCGGTACGCGAAGCCATTTTGGATGGCGTAATACCTAATGACTTGGAGGCCGCTATGCAGCAAATGTTGGTAGAAGGTGAAAAAATTGGACTTAAAAAAGTCAACTAAAACTCAATTTCCACTTCAATTTTTGAGGAGCCTCCTGGGGGGATACTCCAAATATATTGCTGTACAAAACGTTCTGCTTCCTCGTCGCAACCATAACCTAAACGATTGATAAACAATACGGAACGTACTTTTCCGTCGGTGGGTTTTATGTCTAAAATCATGGTAACAGTGCCGGATTTAATACCGTTATCCTTGGCTGCCTGTGGTAGCACTAACTTCGTTTCCATGTCCTTGCGAAACTGTTCCCAACCAATACTTGGGGCGGCTGGGGGAGGGGCACTCGTTCTGGTTTTTGCTGGCGCACCTACATTAGGCTGCGGTGCAACTACGGCTCCACCTCGCGTTTTCTGTGGATTCGATTTTGCTTTTTTAAGCGACTCAGTTTCTTTCGATTCGAATACTTTATCGTCGTCGGTTTTAGTTCCCTCTACTTCTGTAAGAATAGGTGCTGCTGGCGGAGGCATTGATTCATTTAAGTCATTGACTGCCAAATCGGCTTCAGGCTTAGTGTTTTCAATGGAATCGTATTGTTTTTGAGGCGCAATTTCTGGTGAAGCAGATCTTTTTTTAAGTGATTGATCCGACAAAACGATATCTGCATTAGGTGCGGGAGCAGTTGCTCCTGCGCCTGGCGAAATTACCGTTGTTGGGGCTTCTTGGGCTGTTCCATTTTCTGTGGGATCATTTTTTTGTGAAAGCCACCAAGTTCCGACGGATACGCACAACAAGAAGGAGGCTGCTACGGCTAATCTGAAAAACCAAGGATTGGATGGTCGTTTTTCTTTTTTTGCAAGGCGATTGCGCAAATTGGACAAATGCACCAAATGATCGGTTTCAGGTTGCTCGAGATAACCTTCAATGGCCTCACGACTGAACGCATCGCAGTTGGCCAGCAGCCTTTGCAATGCTTGCTCGTCGGCGCGGGTAAAATCCCCAGAATGCCATTTTTCGAGCAAATCCAATCCTTTTTTATCGTTTACATCCATATTTTACGACCTTTCTAAACAAAGTCGAAGATTGCGTTTACCATTTTGGATATAAGAGCGCACTTTTCCCAATTCTTCCTTGAGGGTGTCTGCTATATCTTTGTATGATTTGTCCTCATAGTAAAACCAGAGTACACATTTTTTTTGAATTTCGTTCAATTTGTCGATACACTCCTGTACGGGCAGCGATTTTTGAGGCAATTCAAATTCAAAAGCCTCTTCAATCGCGTCAAATTTTTCCATGTTCTCGGGCGCTTGGTAATAAGTAGGCTTTCGGTTGTGTTTGCGGTATTCCATCAGGCAATAATTCCTAGACAGCACGTACAACCAGCCCCTAAACGCTTCAATTTTATGGTCTTTTACTTTCACCGTCAATTCTTCGTAGATACCCATTACGGCATCTTCGGCTTTACCGGGATCTTTTAGTATTTTTAAGCAAACGCCATAGACCATACCCATATACCGTTCGTATAATAATCCCAAATGCCGTGCAGACCCTTCCGACACGTATTGTGCCAGTAATGCCTCATCGGATACTTGTTCTGTCGTTTTTTGTGAAAATATACGCAACATGTAGCGGCAAAGGTAATCCGATTTTAGCAATGATAAAAGTAATGTTCTTTTGGCGCACGATTTAAGGGATGCTATTTTAAGGAATAATGCATAAATTTATTTTTTTTGGATAAAAAAATATAGGCGATACAACTTTACATCGTATCGCCTTTAGGTTTTCAAATCCCAAAAAAATCAGTTCTATATTGAATGAGCAACGTGCATTACCATACCCTCCACCAATCCTTCAAGGGTTGCTCTTGGCTATGTTCTTCTTTTGAAGTTTTTATTAATGTTGTTGTTATCGGCGTTTTCTGTGCTGACTGTTGTGCTTCTAAAATAGGTTTTATGGCTGGTTTTCCTAGTATTTTATTTACTTTTTCTTTTAAAATGGCTCCTTTTTCTGGGTTTACCATCAATACATAATTAGCAAAACCTTGTATGGATTCCAAAATATGGCCTTTCCCGAACTTGGCACCAACAAGTCCTTTTGTATCTAAATGATGCAAAACGGCCCTAAATTCTTTTAATCGCTCCCGTGAAATATTCAATTTTTCATTCACTACTACGCCAGTTACCTCTTGTCGAGATCCTTTTCGCATGACCTTTATTTTTTTGGGATGGACAACAAACCCTTCATTTTCAATGATTTGCTGCGCTTGCCATAAAACGCGGTTAATATCTTGTGTATTACCACCTTTCTTGGAGCAGGTAATATCATCGGCGTATCGCGTGTAATTCCAACCTAATGATCGGGCCATCCCTTCAAAACGAAGATCCATACCCCAACATAATATATTGGTAATGGCAGGGCTGGTTGGAGCACCTTGGGGCAGTCTTCTTGCACCATTAGTCACGTGGTATTTTTGGCCATCTAACATAATTTCATCTGTTTGAGGTTCTGTGCAAAGTAAGGCTAAAACCGTTGCAATTTGCTCCGAGTAGCCCAATGACACAAAAAGTCCTTTAACCCTTTTGTAATGGACAGATGGAAAAAAATCTTTTACATCCAAATTGATGACTACATCAGCACCAACATGGGGTAGTGCATTACTTGCAATGGAGCGTTCTGGCACAAAACCGTGTGCAGCGTGGTGCAGTGTGGCCTTGTACAGTATGTTTTCTAAAATCCAATGCTGAGCGGCCTTTAAACGCGGGGCTGGAGCAGAAATTTCACGAAAACCACCTGTTTTTTTGGCTACTTTAAACGATTTATAATGCGAAATATGCGATACCTTTTTGTCGAAAGCAAGGAAACGAATTTCGTTCATGGGCGTTTTCATGGCATCCGACAATTCTTTTAAAGTGCTGTAAACCGGTAATCCAAGCGCCTCTAGTTGTGTGGTATTGTTGGTTTTGTTTTTTAATCCAGCAGAAACACCTTCGCCGAGCCATTTAATATCTTGCTCCATTTCGGCAGACCAATTGGAAGCCCTTTCTTCTTTTTGGCGCAAGCGTTTTTCCTTGGTTTCGGTACGGCGCATTTTGGCTTCGGACATCCGCTTTTTGCGCATATCCCGCAACATTTTCTTTTTATTGCGATAAACTGCTTGTTTTTTCACCGCATCGCCTAGTTCGCCTTCCAACACTATACGTTGTTGACGCAGTTCCTCGCTGAGTTGGGGAACACCTTTTGATACATCCCAGAAACCGAGACGTTTCATTTCGTGCAGAATAAATGCATCCCTGCCTCCTAATTCTTTGACGTGGTTCCAAAGTTCTTGACGATCCATTTGTTTTGCTTTTTTGTAAATAATTATGTTTATGCTGGTGCAATATCCCTTCTTGTCGCTAAAATATGCTCACAAGGCCCCATTCTCAATTGATTTACTTGGTGGAAATTGCAATCGCAAACGGCTTTTACCAGTCTTTCGTCTTGATCGATATGCAATTCGGTACGATGGGTACGGTTTTTGTCCTGTACTTCGGCGGTGATCGTTTTGCCTTTGCCAACAGATTGCACAACTCGATTATGCACTTGGCCGTTTTCTGCAAATTGTGCCGCTGCGGACTCTCTTGGGCTAGAAAAACGAAGCGCATCTGGCAAAAGAGGGTCTCTGCTGAGTTCTCGTATCCGCCATACTTGATGCGTAAGGTCGTAAATGACCCTTCCTGCTTGGGTGTATGCACTCAGCGCGCCAGCAATGGTTTCCCGACTAAGGTGCAGTCGTTCGGATAAACTATCCGTTGGCTCAAACCACCGTTCGCGCAATGCCTCAAAAACAATGGATTTTGTGGCATTATCCACGTCGGCACGAGGCGCAAGCAGGTCAAAATTGCCTGCACGTGACCAGTCATTGGCCGTCCAGCCCGAAAGCCCGAGCGTAAAGGTCATATCTCCCAAATCTGCTTCAAAAAACGATGGCATTCCAGTACCTAATAACGTAACCGTAAAACTTTTTGCGGCAGGTATTAATCGCTCCAACATGAGCAAACGACGACGACCCCATAGTCGAATTTCTTGGCTGGTATGTCCTGTATAAATAGAACGAGCGCAGGTTAATTCGATATTCCAAGGCTCAAAAATCAGTTTTATTGGCTCACCTGGTCGTAGTACCCAACGCAAAGAGCGAGGGCCTTCTTGTTCTTTATGTCGGCGTAGTTTGAGGCAAATATTGTACAAATCTGTTGGATGCAATTGGAACCGCACCGAAGGCATGGTCATGGCGGAACTCACTTGAAGAAAACCACGCACCCAAGTATCGGGTAGATCAATTTTTACTTCTTTCCATGCATCGTCCGTTGCTGTTTGCACTTCAAATCCACTGGGATCTACCTTTAGTTCAGTAACTTTGTAATCGCGTATCTTTTGGAATTCGTTGTAGAGTTTTTTGGAATAATCGACATTGGTGGTACCGCAACGGAAATCTTCAATACCCTCAAAAACGTTGTAATTACAAGCCAGTTTCCCATAAGTGCTTTCGTCTTTGCTAAAGCATTCAAAAAAGAGTTGATCGGGATGTACAGTAATTACAGGGTCTAATACCCAAGCAATATCGGGTGTATTTTGCCAAACATATTGTCTGTATTTGTTTTGTGCATCCCAATACGGCTTCATATATTTGGACTCCTCTTTTCTTATATGGCCAATATCTTCTTTTAAACGGGTTATTTTGGCCTCCAATTCCTGTTGGTTGCCTACTAATGAGGCGATATGCTCACCTAATAGCAAATCTTCTTGCGTAGAGAGCCATTCTTTATAAGCGGTTTTATCATTGGCTTTGAACCTCAAATCGGAGACAACTACGGCATTCAAGGCTGAAATAGCTTCCCGAAACGGTATTTTTTGAGATAACTTACCCATAAAAAAGGTAGGTTGACGCAGGGTATCTGGTGCGAATTGAACAGCAGTGCCTACCGCACTATCAGATACAGCAGACGAGCCAGCAAATTTGTAGTTGAAGCGCATAATTAGTTCTTTTTACAGTGTAGTGAGTGACAAATGGATTTTTAAAAAACTCGACGCACGACACCTTCGTACATGCTTGGTTGTAAGCGAATCAACTCCCGCGGCCCAAGGCCACCGGTACTACTGTGATATTGCAGCGTCTTCGACGCAGAACCGGGTAATATAACAGTAGTACCGGTGGCCTTGAAGGCTGCAATATGAAGATTCGATTTACAGGCGAATGCGTAGTTTGGTAACAAGGATGCCGAAACAGCATCCGGATTGCAAGGTTTTTAGTACATGCGCCGGGTCTTTCCTTAATTGGTTTGAATCGCTGTCATTGGCGGTGAAAAACCATCTAAAATGATAGATGGATATTTTCCGTTCAAATCTCTCATCAATTCAATATATTTTGATTTGTCTTCTGCTACTGTTGTCAGTGAAACTTTATTCAAAATATGGGCTACTGTTGTTGCTGCTTTTTCTGATGTCAGGGCTTCTTCTTTCAGAAAAGCGTACACCATATCTTTGGCTTTTCTTCCCTTGTTTACTTGGAGCAATACTGTGGCACAATAGAAATTTAGTTTTTCGAGTGCATCAGGTTGCCCCAAGGCATATTTCTCTAAGAATTGTGCTGCAAACGCTTGTATCTCTGGCCTTGGGTGCTGACTGAGTTGTAGTAAAAATGCCGCTCCATCTTCTGGTTGCAGGTATTTTTCCACTATTTTTTTACCAAATGAATGAATATCTGCTCTTTCGCTATCCATCACTGCAACCATCATTTCTGGTGTCCATTCCATTGATCCATAGTTTTGCTCAAAATAATTAAAGCCAAATTGCCTTGTATCTTCCCATTCGCATTCGAGCAGTCGAATGGCATCTGCACTTTCGTAGCGCATACGAGGTATATGGTTTTGAAACATTTGCCAGCATACCTGTCTTACAGCCAATACCTCGTGTTCGCCCAATCGGACGATATTGCGCACCGAT
>JAAFHO010000128.1:0-4723 GCA_013297575.1 Chitinophagales bacterium | reverse complement strand
GGTTACAAAGTGCTCCACTAAAAATGCCGCAAGTGTATTTGCCTGTATATAGTTGGCATTCAGTAGTTTAAATATAATTTTTCGGTCAATAGAAGGAAGATATGTTTTCAAGTAGTTTGTAACAAATGATAATGTTTCCTCGTGTACGTTTTCGGTATTTTCTTTTTTTAGCAATATATTGATACAAGTGCCAAGTATTCGTTGGCCAAAACCTGCTTCTTCGGCAATGGCACGCAACGCATTGGCGCGCATATTTTCGCGTATTTCAACTTGAGTATGGTCTAAATTTTGACTAATAATTGCTTTGCGATCCAATAAATCAGGCAGAGCAAAGGTGTTCATAATGTCCATGCCTTGCTTTCTTACGCCTGCAAACTTGGAAGACAAAAATGCCTGTAACTGTATATCCGAAAATTGATCTAGGGTAAGCGGACGTTGCTTGATTAATTCGGCACCAAATACTGCAACCATTTCTACCGGGTGTTGCAATAGTTGTTGTAAAATAGATCGACTTAATTGTCGCAAGCGTTCCGCTCCCCAATCATTCGCATGTGTAATCAGTTCACGGGCAATTAAATAGGTGTTGATAGGATTGTTTTCTGCTGTTTCCGTTTTGTCATTCTTCGTTTTTTCAATGGGCAGCGCCAATAGCCAAGCAATCAATCTACCCACTAATACCTGCTGTTGGGTTTCATTTAGAATATTCAAAATTTGGAGCATTGCGGTATATGCCTCCTGCCGTAAATCTGCTTGTTCATGAATCATCAATTGGAATACAAATTGGCTATCTTGAACAAAAAAGGAAAGGTTATTTTTCATCCATTCCAGTGCTTTTTTCCTCACTTCTAGGTGCGGCGCTTGCAACATAGCAAATACAAGATCGCGATCGGGCACTGCAGCATTGATACGGGATTCCGCTATTTGTAAGGCAAAAAGAGCCGTTGGGTGGTGCTTTTTGAGCATCATTTTAAGCAGAAGTGCATTGTCAAAACGTTCCGTAAGGGTTATTTTTTCAGGATGCGCTTCAAAGCGACGCAAGGCAAATGCTTGCACCATATCGGCATTGGATTCGGCCAAAAGATGGATATAGGCTTGTGGGCAAGTATCCCAAAGATCGGGATGCGGTTCAAAGTTTTTGGACTTATCTTGTTTTTTAAACTGCGCAATCGCATTGTGGCCGTTCACAGACCAACGCGTATCAGATTTGGACAGTTTAAAAATGTCATTTCCGCCAAAGAGTAAGTAAAAGAATGCTGGATATTCGCTAAATTTGGGAAAAAGTGTATCTTTTGTTGTCCAATTACCTTTCGTCGGATTGTATTGATACCTACTCTCACTGTGTTCAATACTAGGTTTTTGCTTATCGTCAAAGGCCAATAGCACACCGACTGCCATTTTCACAAAAGTGTTATCTTCCAGTGTTAATGTATCAAGCATGGTTTGGAAAGTACGCCGAATAAACCAATTGCGCGTTTTATTGGAATAGGCCAATCGGCTATCTTCTTTCACGAGTTCTTGTTTTGTATCAACGGTTTGCCATTGCCCATCCAATTCCATATAAACCGTTGAATCGTATTGCGAAGCCGAAAATTGACCCTTTTCATCGCAAAAACGTTTGGTCAATATGCCAAATAATTCGGCATCGAATAGCATTTCGGCCATTTTGTACAAATGCCGCAATACTTTGAAATATCCAGGTTTAAAAGGTGCATTTTCGGCAAACCAAATGATGGCGGGACGGGCTGATGGTGCGTCTTTTGAAAGGGCATACAGCACCTCGACAAATGAAAAATTACTTTTTTGCCTGTTTTCTACATAATCTTGTAATGTGAGTTGAAGTAGTGCGGATTGTTGTTGTTTGAGTTGGTGTTGAAATGAAGGTGGTAATTTGAGGGTTAGCGTTTCGCGCCAAATTCGGGTTTCGTGGCCTTGGAATACCTGTGTACCTACTAAATGCAAAAACGCATCTTGCTCTGTTTCCATGAGCGTGGTTAATACTGGTTTTATGCTGTCTTTTTGTGCTTGGGTTGCTTTTTGCGCGCAACGAGCAATCGACCAAAGCGTACAATAGCGCAATAATACTGGATTTTCGCTGGTTTTTAGTTGGAGTATAGCAGCGAGGTGAGGCAATGCTTCGGGCAAAACTAGCACCCCTGCACGCCACACCACCCGCGATAAAGACCAGTTTTTACCCATCTGTTTTTGAGGCGCACGGGCAGCCAATTCTAAATGACTAATAATAGCCTTGTTTCTCGCTTGTAGGTTTTTCTTAGCAAAAGAACGTTTGGGGCTGCCGCTGGGTGCATCTGTTACAGCATAACCCTTTTTGGTTTTTTCATTCAGTAAGGTGTTGAAAATCTTTTCGGCGGCTGCTAGGCTCACTGGATCTGGTGTTTTGGTGCCGCTTTGCAGGGCATTGCCACGCCTGCCGTATTCAAAATAGACAGTGTAGGAGATGTTGTCGATTTGGCGAAGTTCCAAGTGGTAAACCTTATCTGAATTGTTTTCGTGGAAATGGAGCCACACTGATTTGACCACACCCTCCTGCTCACCCGAATCGACATAACTACTACTTGAATCCTGATTTGCCAAAGCATCAGTTTGTTCTGGAGTAGCATTGCCGAGTTTGCGAAAAAAGTCGAGTAAGCGCATGGTGAAATAATTTTAAAAAGTTCCTTGTGTTCGAATGGTTGCTTTAAAGTATATTTGTGCCATAAATAATGCAACATTTTGTATAACAATGTCGCTCTTTCGTTTTGACCTTACAAAGATACAGGTGGCCTGACGCAATCTATTTGCGTTGATAAAACTTTTTATGTCGAAAAATAAAAATCAATTAGCGCGCTTCCGCCGCATACACGAATTACTCGCCTTGCGCAAGGGTACAGTGGTAAAACCAGATGAGTTTTGCCGTGCTTGCGATATCAGTCGCCGTACATTGGACAACGATATTGCTTTTATGCGGGATGAATTTGATGCACCTATAATATGGGATAAAAAACGGCAAGGGTATTGCTATGAGCGGCCTTTTGATTTGGCGGCTCAAGTTGCCTTAAATATGGAAGACGTACATCGTTTGCATGTAGCGGTGGAGACCTTGGCGCAATTTGAACATTTAGAAGTGTTTCGGGATTTGCGCGATACGGTAGAAAAAATCAGGAAAGGCGTGAGTGGTTGGGTGCGCAATACTGGCGCAGCAAAGGCTATTTATTTTGAACCTGTGCAGTATGCAGGTACTGAATACCTCCCATCCTTGTTGCGTGCCATTGAGGAGCGGAGAAAAATTATATTTAATTATCAGTCCTTTTTGAGTGATGAGCCCACAGCCTGCGAATTGGAGCCTTATTGTATCCGACAGCACGACCAGCGTTGGTATGTGGTAGGGCACTCGCCGCAATATGCCTATTTAAAGCCTTTTGCACTCGATCGAATTACCTCAAAGCCTGAATTGACCAAACACATTTTTGATCAGCCAAATTTTAACCCCGACCAGTATTTTCAACATATATATGGTATGCACACCGAGCCGATTGAACATGCACAAGAAGTACGGTTGTTATTTACGCCTTTGCAAGCGCGTTATTTTGTGTCAAGGCCATTTCATCCTTATCAATTGGTAGAAGAACGACCGGATGGCAGTATTGTCGTTGGGTTTAAAGTCTGCTTGACGATTGAGTTGATTCGAAAACTGGCCAGTTATGGCAATGAGGTGATCGTTCTTGCTCCGGAACAATTAAATACTACGTTGCGTGCTTTTTTCGAAAAAGGTTTAGTAGGCACAAGTAGATAGAGCAAGACCAGCAAAATACATTTTAAGTACGCATTCGTGACATCGTAATAGGGATTTTGGCAGATTCTGAATAACCATCTGTGTACCCCTTCATCTCTGCACCACTTTCCATCATTTTTAAGTAGTAAATACCGGGCATTAATTCATTATAAGGGTCTTCTTCTTTTACTGTTTTTAAATTTAGGACACCCGTTTTATTGTTATAAGTACCTTCTACAAATTCTTTGGGGTTACTTTCTACCATTCCTTGAGTGTTTGGATCAAATCGGCTAAGACTCCAAGTGATGGTGCCTGTCACCTTTCCGTTTGCATCGGTTTCAAGGTAAACATTATAGGTAAAGTCTATTGACCAGGATCCTTCCCAATAGCCATGAACGGTAGGCATATCGCCCGTTTGTGCATGAAGGGTAAATGAGGAAAAACAGCAGAGCAGTGCAATGTAAAGTATCGTATGTTTCATAAATAAATGGTGTTAATTTAAATGTAGTTATAACGTTAGACAATTCCATTTCTGTATTTATTGTACCCTTTATTGAAAAAAAAGTTTGTATCGACTAACATTTGATTTTTCCCAGTGTTCAACAATTTTAGTCCTCTAATCGACTGTATTTCGTGTTTTTTTATGTGTAATTACTTGATTGTGTAAGTGTTAAAATTTTTAACGACCACAACATTTTTTCACTATGGCGGGTTTATTGCCCATATTTATTTAATCCATGAGATCCACTGTCTGCAGCAGGACGATCCCGCCTCTCTATCCCTGTATATTTTTTCTTCCGTATAATTATCGGCTTTCGTAGTGCCGACCTGCGGTATGGTTCCCCACCGAATGTAGCTATAATTTTTAAACTAGGACAGGTGCGCCTCATGGCAGCATCCTGACTTTTAACAAATAAAATTTAAAAAAAAATACAAATTTGGCGGCTTCATTTT
>JAAFHO010000127.1 GCA_013297575.1 Chitinophagales bacterium | reverse complement strand
TTTGATTTCTAATTCCGATTTCCTTACCGGTGCATTTCCGGCAGAGTATGGCAATGCGCTTGCAGGCGTATTTGATATTAATTTCAGGACAGGCAACAAGGAAAAGCACGAATTTATGGGTCAAATTGGTGCATTCACGGGTATGGAAGCCATGGCAGAAGGCCCCCTGAATAAAAAGAAAGGAGGTTCTTATGTTATAGCATATCGACACTCTTTTGTAGAAGTAGCCAATGCTGCGGGTTTGAGTGTGGGTACCACTGCCCTACCGAGGTATAAAGATCTTTCGTTCAATTTCGATTTGGGCAAATCTAAATTAGGCAGGTTCTCGGTATTTGGGATTGCGGCCCATAGTAATATCAATTTTATCGGAAAAGACTTGGATAGTACCGACCTTTGGGCTGTAAAAAACCAAAATGCGTACAGTACCTCCTTATTTGGGGTGGCCGGCGTAAAACATAATTTATTGATCAACGATCACTCTTATATCCGTACCGTGTTCAGTGGGGCATTTACGGGTGTGCGCTACCGTGAAGAAGCAGTGGACTTTAATCCAGAGTACCCAATACTGGAGAAACTCAACGTAAAGGATGATCTAACACAGTGGCGTTTAGGTTCCTTTTATAACAACAAAATAAATGCACGCCTCACATTACGCACGGGTATTTTAGTTCAATTACAGCATTTGAACACGCTTGTAAGCACACGCGATGAAACGCCTGATTTGAATGGAGATGGATTACCCGATTGGTTTGCTACCCGCGATTTTGATGGTAATTTCTTACTCACAGAAGCCTATATACAATCACAATACCGAATTTCGCGCACGTTGACTCTAAATACCGGTATACATGCGCAGCATTTTGACCTCACCGATGATGTTGTAGCAGAACCTCGATTGGCGCTGAATTGGCAAGTTGCGCCACAATCAAGGATCAACCTTGGTTATGGATTACACCACCAAACACAGCCATTACCGGTCTTTTTGTTCCGCAAACGCCTTGCCGATGGCACAACAGTTGCCACCAATAATGACCTCGGATTTACTCGTAACCAGCATTTTGTACTAGGCTATGATTTTAAACCCGCCACAGATTGGCGCTTTAAAGCAGAACTTTATTATCAGTTATTGAGCAAAGTGCCAGTCACTGCTACCCCATCGTCTTTTTCTATTTTGAATGCAGGCGCAGATTTTATTTTCCCTGAAAAAAATGATTTGGTAAATGAAGGCACAGGTACAAATAAAGGTTTGGAACTTACAGCAGAGAAATTCTTTAGCAAAGGTTATTACGGCTTATTTACGGTGAGTCTTTACGATTCCAAGTATAAAGGCAGCGATGGTATTGAACGCAGCACGGCTTTTAATGGTCACTATGTAGTGAATACATTAGTCGGTCGCGAGTTTAAATTGGGTGATTCTGGCCGCAGGTTCCTCACCTTGGATACCAAATTGACAACAGCAGGTGGAAGACCATATACGCCTGTAAATCTGGAAGCAAGCCGCTTGGCAGGTACTGAAGTGTTGTATGAGGATCGTGCATTTAGCGATCGGCTTGATAATTATTTCCGTTGGGATGTAAAAATGGGCTTCCGCTTGAATAGTGCCAAACGCAAAATGTCACAGACGTTTTTCTTGGATTTCCAAAACGTAACGAACCACAAAAACGTGTTTCAAATGCGTTATAACGAAGATCGCGGTGCAATTGGTCGGGTTAACCAAATTGGATTTTTCCCTGATGTGATGTACAGAATAGAGTTCTAAAATCAATTTTAGTTTAAAAAACAAGATAAATAAGTACTTTTACGCAATGAAAAGAAATAAATGTTTTCGGGATGTAACTGGATTCGATGACCGCAAGGTGATCATCATAGGTGTTCCTCTTAGTGCCTTTATTGTATCAATTATGCTTTTTAATGAGCAATATACAAATGGCGATTGGGCGTTCTTATCCCTTTGCATCCCGATTTCATTT
The DNA here is from genome assembly GCA_013297575.1 of Chitinophagales bacterium. GTDB lineage: Bacteria > Bacteroidota > Bacteroidia > Chitinophagales > Saprospiraceae > M3007. Next base: position 9,104 of record JAAFHO010000127.1, on the reverse strand, counting down.
GTTTATACATCGGCATTTTGGGCAACATTACGCTGGTTTTATATCAAAATAAAGATAAAATACCCCGAAGCAAACGAGATTGGCAAGCGGGTAATGGCGTTGGGGATTATTTTGGTACTCAATTTTATGGTCGTAAATTTTGTACTGGATCGTATTTTCAATTTCGCTGTTCCAGAACATAATACCTTTAGGCCAAATATCGGAATGGAGTTCTTGGCTACAGTATTACTCTCCAGTCTGATCTTATGTATGTATGAAGCCATCTCCTTTTACTTAAAACTACAGGTAACTATTGCCGAAAAATCGGATTTACAGAATAAGCATATTCAATCGCAATTGGAGGGTTTGCGCAACCAAGTCAATCCCCATTTTTTGTTCAATAGCCTAAATACGCTGACCTATCTTATTCCAGAAAACAGTGAAAAAGCCGTTAATTTTGTTCAAAAACTAAGCAAAGTTTATCGATATGTTCTGGAAAGCCGCGACTCGAATGTCATTGCACTCTGTGATGAATTGGAATACTTAAACGCTTATATCTATTTGTTGCGGGAACGATTTGGTGAAAATTTGGTAGTGGACATACATGGTTTGGAGCAACTCAATAAGGCTAAAATAGTACCACTTACGCTTCAAATTTTGTTTGAAAACGCCATTAAACACAACGTAATTTCGCATGAAAAGCCACTAAAAATCGAAATTTTTTATGAAAACAACCATTTAGTCGTGCGCAATACTTTGCAAAAGAAAAATCAGGTGATGGACTCCACAGGGGTTGGCTTGGAAAATATTCGCGAGCGTTACCACCTTTTAACGGACAGCGAAATTGAGGTGATTGTATCCCAACAGTATTTCACAGTACTGATCCCCATGCAAAAAATGAGCGCCGACCACTTAACCTTTGCCCAACTATAATCCTCTATATTTTATTACTGACACATGAATATCTTAATCATCGAAGATGAACTCCCCGCTGCAAAGCAATTGACAAAACTGTTGCAAGCACGCGACAAAGATATGGAGATACTGGACACTTTGGATTCCGTAGAAGGTGCGGTACGGTGGCTAAAGGCGTTCAACAGCCCCGATCTCATTTTTATGGATATTCAAATTGCCGATGGGCTGAGCTTTGATATTTTCAGGCAGGTAACGGTCAGCGCACCTGTTATTTTTACTACTGCATTTGATCAATATGCGGTACAGGCCTTTAAAGTCAACGCTATTGATTATTTGCTAAAACCAATTGATCCTGAGGATCTTGCAAAGGCTTTGGACAAAGTAAAAGCATCCATTACGACCAACTCAATGCCTGATATGCAGCAATTGATGCGTTATTTTGACAAAACCCAATATAAAGACCGTTTTTTGGTAAAATCGGGGCAACACTTTGTGATGGTGACGATGGATGAAATTGCATTTTTCCATTCCTCGGATGGGCTTACCCAAATATTTACCAAACAGGGCAAAAAGCATTTTGTGGAATACACGCTGGACGAATTAGAAAAAGTACTGGATCCGACATTTTTTTATAGGATTAATAGAGGCACATTCTTGTCGGTACATGCGATAAAAGCGATACATCCCCATCTGAATGGGCGGCTAAAATTGGAAATTAATCCTACGCTGGGAGAAGAAATTTTTGTGAGTAGGGAGCGGGTCGGAGCGTTTAAGGTTTGGTTGGGTGCTTAGATTACCTAAATCGAATTGCTTTTACGGGTGAAATTTTAGACACCACAAAAGAAGGAATCAGTAAAAAAAGAATAGTAATCAATAGCGTTCCGATATTAATACTGACTAAGGTAAACCATTCAAATTTAACGGGTGCATAAGAAAGGTAATAATCGGCTTCGTTGAGGCGCAAAAACCTAAATTTTTGCTGTAGAAGGCATAATCCAATGCCAATTAAATTGCCCCAAAACATACCATTCAACGTTATTACTGCGGCGTGGTATAAGAATATTTCCCGGATACGACCATTCCTCGCGCCTAATGCCTTCAAAATACCGATCATATTGGTGCGCTCTAAAACGAGTACCAACAACGCTGTTATCATGTTGATGATGGCCACGGCCAACATAAGCCCAAGAATAACCACTTCGTTCAAGTCCTGTAATTGTAACCATTCAAAAATAGCCGGAAATTTTTCGCGGATACTGGCCGAAACCATATCGGGAGGGATCATTTCGTCGTAAACATACCGGTTAAACACATCCAAATCGCGAATATCATCGAGCCAGACTTCAAAGCCTGCCACTTGATTGGGCGACCAATTGAGCAATTCCTGTACTTGTCGTAAATCGCAGAGGGCAAATTTTCGGTCATACTCCTCCAAGCCCGTTTTATAAATCCCACACACCTCAAACAATCGTTTGGCTTGTTGGCCTTCTTTTACAAAATGTACCACAAACTTATCCCTTATACCCACCTGTAAGCGGTTGGCGGTTTGGCGACTGATCAAAATTTCGCGCGATGGAGCAGTGTCATTGAGTACAGGAGGAGCACCTTCTTCCAAATATGGTTTAAGGTTTTCCCAATCAAAAGTATTGCTTACGCCTTTGAGGATAATACCTTCCATCGCTGTTTTGGAGCGAATAATGCCTGGTTTTAAGGCAAATGCCTGTACATGTCGGATACCACCGTGGGTTAGTTTTTCTGTCTCGCCCTCTATTTCAAAACCTAAAAAACTACTCGGTACGGCAAAAGGTACTTGTCCGGTTTTTCTGAGTGCATCTAAAAAAGGAAGACTATCGGATACCGGTGTTGCATCGGCGGTGGCGGAATCGGTAATGGCGGATGCAATGTGGATATGTCCCCAAAATTCAAATATTTTCTTACTGATTTCAGTTTTAAAACCGGAAATAAGCGCAGAAGCCGTAATCATCACGGCCACACTCAAGGCCACTGCTACAATTGCAATACGAATAATGATAGTGGAAAAATTGCGTTTACCAGCAAAAGCAATACGCCGGGCAATAAAGAAAGGTAAATTCATGCCGTTGGGTTTTGTTGGCTCAATTGTTGTACGGCCTCTTCGGTCAAGCGCAGACGCTCGCGGCAAAAACGCACCAGTTCGTTGGCGCGTTCCACTTTGGCTGTTAAGGCATCGATACCTACTGTGCCGTCCTGTAATTCGGACAAAATAAGCCGCAATTCGGAATAAGCAGCCTCGTAACTCGGTTGATCCGATTTTTTCATGGGGCAAAGGTAATTAATTGTATCCAAGTACTTATTTTGATTTATTCGATTGTTCATTTTTTTTACACAGGTGCGCAATTTATTTGAAGGCAGCAGCATGGTGCATTGTGTTATGCAACAACAGCCGCACAAAAAAGCCCTGCCGTCTGCAAGCAGCGCGGCAAGGCAAGTTGATGCAAAACTCACATTATTACGGTACTACTACTGTCTTTTTTTGGAAAGAAAACGCTGAAAAATACCCCAAAGCACCATTACTGATATTACTCACTGGATTAGCGGGAACACCTGCTGAATTAGGGCCATTACTGCTTAAATATTGGCTTAAGGAGAAGAAATAATCATAAGCACCTTTATCGATACACATCATTTCCAACGTTACTATATCACCAGAATAAATCTCGACATCCACACTAAAAAGCGGTTGCTCATTCACCTTTCCGTCAAATATATTGTCATTTCTGACTTGTATAGAAAGATCCCTTTCCGCATTCACCGTTTGGATAAACCGATAATTGTTTTGGGTATCCGATGGATCAAAATAACGGGGTATGAGTGCAAATGAAGTGCTATCGTTACCACCGCCACCGGGAGGGCCGAAAGCAAGTTCGCGAAAATCAATCTTATCAAGCGTCACCGGAGCAGGCAAAGTGCTTTCTGCTGTGTATTCTTGACCATCGGCGGTAGTGATCGTTAGGACATATTTTTGGCCAATTTTACCGCGCAAATTGGTATTTTGGTAATTCCCAGGGGTAGATTGGGTGCAATTCCATGCATTACCCTCACTGTCTTTAATTATCACAGTAGCATCAGTAACCGCCGGATATGAACTAGGATCACTAAAATTGACAGTACGGGTGAGTATTACGGTTGCCGTGTCGCTTTGATCGCTCAAATATGCTTCAACAACCAATTTTGGCTCTGCCGAATTTAAGTCTATTTGAATTTCCTTCTCGCAGGATACGAGTGTGAGGCATATAAGCCCTACAAAAAATAATTTATTCATAATGGAATGATATCTTTGTAATCTGACGATTAAATTTAGAATTTGAAATTATAGGTAACACTCGGTACCCATCTGAAAAGTGAAGTTTGAAGCGCACGTGTACGAGAAGGATCGTCCGGATCATCCTCAAAAGTGATGGTATAGGCGTTTTGTCGGCCATAAGCATTGTATAAGCCAAAATTCCAAGAATTTTGGAAACGCCCTCTTCGTTGGCGCTCATAAGTTACGCCTAAATCCAAACGATGATTGGCAGGCATCCGATAACCATTGCGTTCCGTGTAATAAAATACCGTGTTATCCGCCACTTCGTATTTGCCACTTGGAAACGTAGCGGCATTGCCCGTATTGTAAATAAATGAGCCAGAAAGCGACCAGTTTTTGTTAAATTGATAAGTACCTACCACCGAAATATCGTGGGTGCGGTCTTGTCGGGCAACATACCAATCGCCATTATTGATACCGTCAATTTGGCGCTCTGTACGCGATAAAGTATAGCCAATCCAGCCAGATAATTTACCAGTTTTCTTTTTTAACAAAAATTCAATACCATAAGCACGGCCTTTACCATAAAGCAGTTCGCTCTCCACGTCTGGGGCGGTATTGATATCCGCGCCATTTTTGTAATCTACCTGGTTTTGCATCCATTTATAGTAGGTTTCTACGCTAAATTCGTATTTATTATCGGCAAAATTGCGGAAGTATCCAAGCCCCAATTGGTCACTTATTTCAGGCTTGATATTGTACGAATTTCCCACCCATTGATCCGTCGGATTACCTGTGCTTGAATTGCTCAACAAGTGAAGATTTTGAGTATTTCTGCTAAAACCCGCTTTCAAACTGGAAGTCGGCGTGAGCAAATAACTCGCCGTGAGTCGTGGCTCCAGATTCACATAAGTTTTGCCAATACTTCCTGATTCTAGTATAACTGTATCCGTTTTTACGCCATTTTCATAAATATTATAACCGCGTTCGTCACCCAACACCGAATACGAAGAAAGGCGCAAACCATAATCCACATTGAAGCGTGAGTTAACTTTAAATTCATTATTTGCAAAAACGGCGTTTTCCATACCGTAACGATTGTAGCCCGAAAGGTCTTCCTCAGCATCGGCAAAACGGCTGGGGCGTATCGTGTGGCGAATCGTATTAAAACCAAAACGCCAAGAATTACGGTCATTAGGGAAAAACTGAAATTCCTGCTTTAGGTTCCAGTCACGGATTTTTGAACTGATTTTGAAATCGTTTGATTCATCAGTGGCAATGCTAATTTTGTAATCATAATCGCTAAAAATTAAAGAAGTATTGGAGAACCAACGCGGATTTATAATACTATTCCAACGTAAAGTGCCTGTTTTATTACCCCAATCAATCCCGAAAGTTTCGCCAAAACCTAGTACATCTCGCCCAAAATAACCAGATAAAAAGATACGATTATTTTCATTGATACGATAATTCGCTTTGGCATTCAAATCGTAGAAATACAATTGGGTATCTTCAAATCCATCAAATCCCTTTAAGAAAACATCGGCATACGTCCGTCTTCCGGTTACAATAAACGACGACTTTTCTTTTTGAATAGGCCCTTCTACACTTAATCGGCTCGAAATAAGGCCGATACCGCCTTTCACGTGGTAATCTTTATCGTTGCCTTCTAGCATTTTCACATCCAAAACAGAGGCCAAACGTCCGCCATATTGTGCAGGACTATTCCCTTTTATGAGCGTTGCGTCTTTGATGGCATCGGAGTTGAAGGTACTAAAAAAACCCAATAAATGGGAGGCATTATAGACAGGTGCTTCATCGAGCAGGATGAGGTTTTGATCGGCTGCACCACCACGGACGAAAAAGCCGGAATTGCCCTCACCAGCAGATTTTACGCCGGGTAACAACTGAATGGTTTTTAAAATGTCTTTTTCACCAAAAATCACTGGCAGTTTTCCGAGTTCTTTTACTTCCAATTTTTCAACGCCCATCGTGGCCCTAGTGACGTTTTCATTTTCTTTTTTAGCAGAAATAACAACTTCTTGCAAAAGTGCCTTTTCTGTAAGTTGAATATCGAGTTTGAGATCTTTGTCTAATACAACGGCTTGTTGAAAGTTTTCGTAACCAAGGTAAGAGCACGAAACCGTGTATTTCCCAGCGGGTACGGTTAAGGAATAAAAACCGTATTCATTACTAGCACGCCCGGAGGAAGCACTTTCCAAAAGCCGGATGGATGCGCCTATCAGTTCTTCGCCGGTGGCCTGATCTCTAATTGTTCCGCTTAACGTGGACTTTTGTTGTGCGGCAACGGTGAATGTACTCAAAAGTACAGCAAGAAAAAAGATGAATTTTTGCATTCTTAAATTTATAATGTGTGTGAATGGTGCAAAGATGGGGGCATGAAAAACGATCGGTAAGCATGTCACGGTGAGCACGTGGATTGTCTCGATGAATATTGTTTTTAATGTATAATTACTGGGTATTGGGTGGAAAATGAATTGAACTGAGCCTGCCCCAGAAAGAGGATTAGTATCGTTTTCATTACAAAAAACGCGACATTTCAACTAAAATCCTTTATAATTGAAGACCAAGACGCCCAATCACCTTTTGTAAAAAAAACAAAAACCAACTTATTTTTCGCTAAAATAATCACTTTTACACAGGCTTCATCGAGACATATCCATGATACATCGCGACATATCAATATCCGATATTTGATCGACTTACCTTTGTTGCATAATCTATACTTAACATATATTTTAACGATGAAAAATTTATATTTTGGACTTGTTCTGGTCTTATCATCTATACAAGTAATTGCTCAAATTACAGTAACTAATACGACTTTCCCATCCATAGGAGATACGCTTCGTTATGTAAATGACAATAACCCTCCGGCACTCGACCTTGGTATAACTGGTGCTGCCAATCAAGTTTGGGATTTTACGACACTTGAAGGAGGCGCAGTACAAACCACAGTATGGCTCTCCCCTACTGGTAGCAATAATGCAGGTAGTTTTTCCAGTGCCAATTTGCTTACGAGCAACATTGGCGGTGCTACTTTTTATCGAAAAACGAATACTGTACTAGAAAGTATGGGTACATCTGGAGCAGATCAACTCAATTTAGGTGCCAACACAGTGGTGCGTTATCAACCGCCATTACCTGTACGTCGCGCGCCACAAAAGTTTTTTGATATCCATACCGTAGATACTGACCTGAATTGGGCTTTACCAACTGGTGCTTTGGCAGATTCATTGCTTGGGCAATTGGGCGGTTTAGTGGATTCCTTTCGGTTTCGTATCCATACTACCCGTTTAGATGTAGTAGATGCTTGGGGAACTTGTAATATTCCCAATGGATCGTTCCCAGTTTTGCGCGAAAAACGCACCGAAATGACGGAAACGAGTATTGATGTACACAGTTTGCTGGGTTGGACAGATTTAAGCGGCTTGTTTGGCGGCGGCGGTAGCGGTTTGCTGGACAATATTGGTAATGACACTACAACAACGTATCATTTTTTTAGCAATACTGAAAAAGAGGAAATTGCCATCGTCACGGTGGACAATACCGATAATTCCATCCAATCGATTCAATTCAAATATATTGCTGCGCCTTCTGTGGCTACGAATGAAGTATTCAGTTTGAAGCCTTCCATTGCTTTATCGCCCAATCCGAGTTCGGAATCGGTACAATTGCAGTTAAATCACTTTCCATCTGGTGGTTATTATGTAAAAGTAGTGGATGCACAAGGAAAAACAGTGGTACAAGAAAACGTAAATGCTACCGAAATGGTGACCACGATGAGCTTATCATCCTACCCTTCAGGATTACTGCTAATTCAGATTTTGGATGCAAAAGGCCGTTTGGTTGCATCACATAAAATGGTCAAGAAGCACTAGGTATTTATTATTATTTCAGCATTGTTTTGTCTAAAAATGTACGGCGGTTGCTGGTGCAGGGAGGACTTGTTGCCCAAAAAGAACATTAATCATTAAAGTAACTATGTGTTGGCCGTGGCTACGCGTTCAAACTTGCCAACTTGCGATATAAGAGCCGTTAGGCTCGGATCATGTTGTAGCGGTGGATTTTAATCCGCCGACAGATGCACAACAAGTTATGGAGAGCCGTAGGCTCGATACATATATTTTTCAATATTCAAGGTGTATTATGGTGAACGATACATTTTTGAAGATTTAAAATAAAAGAATATGGACCGAGCCTACGGCTCTCAATGGTCGCGTAACATTGAGGCGGATTGAAATCCGCCGCTACAATATGGTTCGAGCCTAATGGCTCTTTGCGCTGCGCGGCTAAGATCCGCCCATACAACATGGAGCAATTGGGAACGGAACATTGAAAACCAGCCGATTTCCGGCGTACGATACAAGAGCCGTAGGCTCGATCCATATTGTAGCCGCGGATTTTAATCCACGGGATAAATGCACCACAAATCAAATTTATATTTATAAATCGACGATTAGATAAAATGAAGCAATTATTATTCGGTATTTTGGCTGTTTTGATATGTTCCACTAATACCCAAGCGCAAACAAGTTTTGCCAATTTTAAAGCATTTTTATCGTATGCTGATGCTAAAAGTACCACAACACATACAAACACGATACAACTCCAGCAGGCCAAACAAGCCAAATTAGCAGCCGTACTTGGCATTGCTGATCCGACCGTAAATCTCCCTATGAGTTTTACGAACAACACGCAATTGCCTGTTAATTTGTTTCCGGCAGAAGCCTTTGGCGGCAAACCAGGTGAATATCGGGAGGTACAGACAGGCGTACAATACAATACGACGATTTCGCAGGGTTTGGATATCAAATTGGTCAATCTCGAAGGTTGGAAAAACCTGCAATTGGCCAAAATAAATATCGACATCACAGCAACCGATAATCAACTCAATATCAAACGA